>NZ_JAGWDG010000017.1:0-67876 GCF_020658095.1 Clostridioides sp. ZZV14-6009 | reverse complement strand
GTTACTTTATAGATTTTTCCACTAGTTAATCCTGTTATTTCTTTATCTCCTGCTGTTGCTCCAGCTACTGAACCTGAGCCTATTATTACTTCTGTTGATTTAGCTGGTACTACTACATCTATTTCTGCTGTATCTGCTGTTTTTCCGCTTGATGTTTGTGTTACTGTAAATACTAATTTTACTGTTGTATTTACACTTGGTGGCACTATTGTTCCATTTTTATCTACAACTGCCTCATTATCTGAAGTCTTTATTGCTATTGTATATCCACTTGATACTGATGGCATAGTTAATTTAGTTGCATCTTTTGCTGGTGCAACTATACTTGTTATTTTTGCTGCCTCTTTATTTACTGCTGTTTGTAATTCTTCATCTGATGATTTAGCTGGTACTACTACACCTATTTCTTTAGTATCTGCTGTTTTTCCACTTGATGTATGTGTTACTGTAAATACTAGTTTCACTGTTGTTGCTGTATTTTGTGGTACTATTGTTCCATCTTTCTTTATAACATTTTCGTTGCTTGATGATTTTATTGCTATTGTATATCCACTTGATACTGATGGCATAGTTAATTTAGTTGCATCTTTTGCTGGGGCAGCTACACTTGTTATTTTTGCAGCCTCTTTATTTACTGCTGTTTGATTTTGGTTAGAAGAACTTCCTCCACTACTACTTCCTCCTGAAGAACCTCCACTTGAAGAACTTCCTCCTGATGAGTTAGAACCTGGATTATTTCCACTTATCGATGGAGAATTATCTCCCTTAACAGTACTTATTGTACCCTTATTATCTATAGTAGTTCCTTTAGAATTATTTGTAACTGTAGTTATCTTACCACCGTTATTTACTTTTACTTGACTTGCTCCAGATGCTACTGTTAAACTACCAATCTCACCTTTTGAATTATTTTCTATCTTAGCTCCATTTTTATCATTAACTTTTAAGTTAGTTATTTTTCCATAGTTAACAAAAGTTCCATCTTTAACATCATCTATAATTACATCATCTACTTTTGCATAGTTATTTACATCCCCATTAGGCATGTTGATAGTTACAGTCTTTGTATATGTACCATTTAAGTTCACTGTTACTGCTTTGTCAGTTTGTATTGTAAATGCTTCTTTAACTTCACTAGTTGGTTTAAAGTTTATAACATCATTAGCAGTTGCTTTATCTACAGCTGATTTTAATTCAGCAATTGTTTTAGCCTCAACTGTACTTACTTCTTGTAATGATTTCATTTCATTAAATGCTGTTTCATTACCATTTCCACCAACCTTAGTTATTTTATCAAAACTCTTAGAGTTAACTAAAGTTTTTTGTGAAGCTGATAGATTTTTTCCAACTAAAACTACTGGGGATTGATTTTTAGCACCTAGTACACCTACTGCTAATGCATCTATAAGTTGGTCTTGTTTAGCCATACCATCTTTAGTTACATATGCATTTTTTAAATCTGTCTTTTTATAGAATTCTTTTACTACTTTTGCATTTGTATCATTTCTATCTGTTCCACCTAATCTTGTACTATTTGGTAGTTTATTTTTTACAGCTTCAGAAACTGAACTTTCCCCACCTACTACATAAGATTGAGTTATTCCTGCATCTTTTATAAATTTATCTGCAACTGCTGTTCCATTTTTAGAATCAGCAAGTATTACTGGCATATTATTTTGTGCAGCTGGAGCACCCACGCTTACTGCATCTGCAAGCCCTTTTTCACCATTAACTACAGCTATTTTCTTAACATCACTTACTGCATCTAATCTTTTTGCTAACTCTAAAGATGTTTGGTATCTCTCTGCACCAGATATTCTTTCAAAAGATATTTTTAAATCTTTTATTTGTTTTTCTATATTTGCACTTAATACAGAAGTTCCACCTATTAAATATACTTTCTTAGCTTTTAATCTTTGTAACTCTGCTTTTGTCTTATCATTTAATTTATCTTTACCTGTTAAAAGTATAGGAGCATTTTTTGCCTTTGCAAATGGTGTTGCAGAAAGAGCATCTGCTATAGATGAATCATTTACTATTACTACCTCATCAGCATTTTTCCATCCATCTTGACTTATTTTTACAGCAGTTTCATATCTCTCTTGTCCTGTTAAATTTGTTGCTACTGTTTGCGCACTAGCTATACCTGCTGTAGAACTTCCAGCTATCATAGTAACTGTAAGCATAGCAGCAATCTTCTTTGGTATTTTCATTATATTTCCCCCTTGTCCATTAGTAGTACCTAATTGCTTTTTTTGTTACCGTTTTAATTCTAAGAGATACTTAATGCCTAACTTTAAAGAGGTTTTCTAACTATAATGATTTCATAATTAATATATAATTTACTTATTATTTTCTTATATTATAGTTATTATAAAGGAATACGTAGATTTTCTAATTGCTTGAAAAATTAGTAAATTTAAATTTTAAGGTGAATTTGATTTTTATGCTGATGAATTGTAGTAAAAAAGTAGATTTTATGTAAAAAAAGTAGCTCTTAGAATTAAAAGTGCTACTTGTTTTATAAATAAATTTCATCATTTATACTTATGATTATATATTAATTAACCAATTTTATCCATATGAAAAGCAAATTAATTTGATGTTTTTTAAATTATTTTTTATATTTATATTTTATTTTGTTGTATTTTTATGAGACAATATAAAAATAATATAAAACTTATATAAAGATAATATAAAACTCTATCTTTCCATCATAAATTTCAACCTTATATCTAAAATTATTTTCTTCAAGTATAGTCTTGACTATTGTAAGACCAAGACCAGTACCTGAAAGTTCTTTGCTTCTTGACTTCTCTAAGACATAAAAAGGCTTCCATATATTATCAATATCATCTTCTCTATCATAATCTATTCCATTTTTTATAGATAAAATAATCTTATCCTTATCTCTAAAAAGATTAATCTCTATCTCATTATCACTAGTATACTTTATCGAATTACTAATCAAATTATTAAGTACCATATCTATACTATCTTTATCAGAATTTATTATAAGATTTTTATCTTCTATATCACACTTAACACTTATATTATCCTTAGATATCAATAATTCATAATTTTTTAAATTCTTAAGCAGTCTTTCCTTTAAATCTACTTCACACAAACTAACTTCTTTTTTCTCATATTTAGCCCAATATAAAAGGGTATTTATTGTATTAGACATATTTTCTGCCTGTTCAATTATTGTATCTGTATAAGTACCATCATCCAAGCCATCTTTCATACCTATAGCGTATGCTTTTATAAGTGCTATTGGAGTTTTCATTTCATGAGATGCATCAGATATAAAAGACTTCAAATTTTCATTCCTTTTATTTAATTCATTGTGTGCCTTTTCAAGCTTTACACTCATTATATTTATGCTATAAGCTAACTCTTCTATTTCATCGTTCGTTTTTATAGCCTCAGTTCTAAATTTTAACTCAGATATATCCTTAGATAAAAGCTTTAATTTTTCCATAGGCCTTATAATTCTGTTTGAAAGTATAAATGTAAGTATAGTTATTATAATTACTGAAAATATCCCCATTATTATATTAAATCTATTTACTATACCAATTGTTTCTTCTGAATGTTCTATTGGTATAGATATAGCAAATAAATAATTATCCTTTTTCATAAACTTTACTAGTAGACTATATTTGGTTTTTCCTTGATTATATATTTTATTAATACTTTTATTGTCAATATCATTTAAAACACTTCCTTCAATCCAAAATTTATTTAAGCTCAAACCTTTATTCCAAAAGGCATCTAGTAAATCTTCATTTATTTTATCTATGCTATTTTTATCTTTGTAATTTTTATCTAATGTTACATATACAATGGCTGTATTGCTTTTTTCTTCAATTAATTCAATATTTGACTTTAATTTATTCATATCCTTATGTTTTATTTCATTTTCAATGTTATTCAATACATTTCTTTTTTCATGTAAATAATACCTATGAATAAACATACTATTTATAGCTATAGATATTATATAAACGACTACAACTACTATTGATATACTTATAGATAACTTCTTATTTAGTTTAGTCATCAAAATCCTCCAGACTATATCCTAATCCTCTGTAAGTTTTTATTATATCTTCTCCTACTTTTGTTCTAAGTCTTCTTATATGAGTATCTACTGTTCTAAAATCTCCATCATAATCCAATCCCCAGACTAAATCTAAAAGTCTTTCCCTAGATAACACTATTCCTTTGTTATTGACTAAACAATGAATTAATTCCAATTCTTTTTTAGTCAATAGTAGTTCATCATTACCTTTAAAAACTTTATTTGACTCAAAATCTATTTTTAAATCTTTTATATTAATTGTATCTTTATAATTTACCAATTTCTTAGCCCTTATTATTAAAACTCTAGGGTCAAATGGCTTTTTAACATATTCATCTGCTCCTATATTGAGTGCCTCTATTTCATCTTCGCTTTGACTTTTAGCTGTCAACATAAGTACCTTTGTATTACTATTTTCTTTTATCTCTTTACAAACCCCTATTCCATCAATTACTGGCATCATCCAGTCCAGTATTGCTAAGTCTATTTTATTTTCATAAAAAACATTTAAAGCTTCTTCCCCATTTTTTGCAGTAAATACATTGAAGCCTTCTTTTTTAAAATAAGCACAAAGTATCTTAATCATACTCACTTCATCATCAGCAATTAATATATTCATATATTCACATCCCTAAAATTATTATATTTCATATTATATCCATTGTTTCAATTATATAAAATATATGTTACAGGAAGTTTACAATTATTACTAAAGCCCCATATAAAATACAGTACAGATAAGCTTTAATACTAAGTCTATAAATAAAAAAGTACCTCATTTACAATTAAAAAATCATTTTGAGATACCTTTTACAAAATTATATATTCTACATAGCTTATCTAAGCTTAAATCTTAATCTATTGAAAATCTAATTTACCCTAATTACTATTGTATTTTATAGATATAGCCAATTTATCTAAATCCTCATTAATACATCATATGCATTTATTTAAAATAATCCTAATATACCTGTAATAGCACCTACCACTATCAATATACCCATTATTTTTATTGGAGAAAGACCTTTCTTTAAAGCTAAAAGCACTAACAAAGTAAGTACCAAAGGAATTAATCCAGGAAATATCTTATCAAGCAAATCTGTCTGAAGACTAAATTTAAAATCTCCACTAGTATAGCTTATTGGTGTAGATAAATTAATAAATCTACCTACAAGTCCGCCCATAACTAAAGTCCCTAATATAGAAGCACCTTCTATAACTTTATTTACTATTCCACCCTGAAGTATACTTTCAACAGCTTTTTTACCATACTTATAACCATTTGTCCACATTCCAAATGAAATTGAAGTCATTATTATATATTGAGCTAATACAAATAATATCGGTCCTGCAATTGATGCTCCTCCCTCAGTTAAACCAATACAAACAGCTAATACTATAGGTGTTATAACTCCTTGAGTTAAAGTATCTCCAATCCCTGCCAATGGTCCCATCAAACCTGTCTTTATGGCATTCATACCATCACCACTTATTTCATCTGCTCCATTAGCTTTTTCTTCTTCCATAGCTATTGTTATTCCATGTATAACACATCCACATATAGGCTCTGTATTAAAAAATGCCAAGTGAGTTTCTACTTCTTGCTTTAACTCTTCTTTATCTGGATATAGTTTTTTAAGTACTGGTAACATTGAATGTGAAAATGCTGTTGATTGTAATCTTTCATAATTGTAGTTGGATTGTGCAAAGAAAAACCATCTTAGCCATGACTTTATCACATCTTTTTTGCTTAACGTTTTCTTAGCTACTTGACTTTTTGTATTTGACATAATATTTTCCCCTTTCTTATATATTTAAGATGTCGCACCATCTTTTCCATATTTAATTGAAGTAATTGTAAGAGCAAGTATTACTCCAATAACAGATATTACTATTATATCTATTTTAAAATAAACAGCCATTAATATACCTAATATGAAAAATGGCATAGTAAACTTATTTCCAATTAATTTTAAGTTCATAGCAATTCCTAGCGCTGGTAACATAGCTCCAATTACATTGAATACATGTAATACATTATCATTCATTACTTCTAACATTCCATCTATTGCATTTGGCCCAAAATAAACAACTAATAACGCTGGTATAAAACTCATTACAAACAATAGTATCTGAGGTGGAACTATATTTATAAATGCTACTTTATCTATATTCCCTTTTTGAACCTCTCTATCTGCCCAGTGTGCAAAAAAAGAATTTACTGTCATTTTACCTATCCAAAGCACAGTTGCAACAGTACCTAGCGGAACAGCTATTGCCATTGCAGTACTTACATCCAAATTAGATGCTATAGCTAAAGCAGTCCCCACATATCCTGCAAAAGCTGGGTCTCCCATTTGAGCCCCTCCTGCTGATATGAATCCTAAGTATATCATATTTATACCTGCACCTATAATTGCTCCTTGAACTGGGTCTCCTAGTATAATTCCGGTTACAAATCCAGCTAATAAAGGTCTATTCCATGTAAAAAATCCAACATAAGTTAGCCATGGACTCCAAGAAAGATAATAAAAAATTGCTATTAAAACTGCTTGAATTAGTGAAATTTGCATGTTCTTCCTCCTTATTTAATTTTAAATATTTACAAAATAGGCCTTACAATAATGTTCCTACATCAATTTTCTTTGCATCTGGAACTATTTGTATAAAACACTTAACATCTTTTGATATTAATTCCTTAAATATTTCTTTCTCTTCATCTGATACTGATATATTTTTATAAAAACTTTTTCTTCCAAGACCAGCTCCCATACCCCCAACATTTAACTCTTTTAAATCTACTCCATTATTTACTAGACCCAAAACAGTTTTAGGATATTTAACTAATACTATTAAATTCTCATCTCCATCATATGATTTTAAAACCTCAGCACCTGATTCTATATCATGCACTTCAACCTTAACAGTTGAAGGTGCTGCCATTTGTAAGACTTGTACTATAAAAGGGTCTTTTACAACTAAATCATCTACTATTACTATTCTCTTTGCTGATGTAATCTTACACCAAGCAGTGATAACTTGACCATGTATTAACCTATCATCAATTCTTGTTAACGCTATATTGCTCATAATAATTCCTCCAAAATTTTAATTTATTTTATATCTTTAAAGCTGCTTTTACGTCCTTAATTCCTGAAGCTCCAACTTCTTCACATAAACTTTTTAAATCTTTTAACTTCATAGTATCTCTGTTTAAAAACAGTTCTAAAAGCATAGGCAAATTTACACCTGTTAAACATTCCAATTCACAGTCCTTAGCAAATTTGTTTATTATAACAGCAGATGTATTGAAAGGAGTTCCTCCATAAAAATCAAGTAATACTAAAATACCTTCATCTTTATATTTTTCAATTCCATTTTCTAATTTTCTACTAAACTCATCTATACTGTCACCATGGTTTAATCCTAAAGTTTCTACTTTTTCTTGTTTCCCTACTATTAATTCAGCACTTTCTAACATTGCTTTAGCCATATTCCCATGTGCAGCTATAATTATTCCTGCCATATGAATCATACCTCTCTTAACTTTTTTATATACACTATAAATTACTATCTTTATTACTCTACCTTAATTAGCCACATTAACCATTATCTTACCAAAGAAAATATCTCTTTTGTATATTTTTTCAAAATAATCTGGCACTTCATCTAAATTTATTCTGTGTGTCACCAATTTTTCAACATTCATGTCACCTTTTTGCATATGATACAAGCCAGCACTCCATTCTTTTCCTGGAAATGGAAATGAATTTCCAAACCAAGTTCCTTTCACAGTTAGCTCACTTCTCACTATCTTTTCAAATTGTTCTCTGCTTAAAGCTACATCTCCATATGGTACTCCTGCATAAAGTACTGTCCCACCTTTTTTAGCTAATAACAATACCTGACCACATGTCATTGGAGTCCCTGCTGATTCAATAACAATGTCTGCTCCAGCTCCATTAGTTAATTTTTTTATCTCTTCTACAATATTTTTTTCTTTTGCATTTATACAAATATCTGCTCCTAATTCCTTCGCTAATTCTAATTTCTCATCAAATACATCTATAGCCACTATTTTTGTAGAACCAAATATTTTTGCCCATTGTATTGAAAATAAGCCTATTGGTCCTGTTCCAAGTACTACAACAGTATCTCCCACCTTAGTTTCTGACCTAAAAAGTCCATGTCCTGCTATACACACTGGCTCTAAAGCAGCAGCCGTTTCATAACTTATTTCTTCTGGTATTTTTATTAAATTTCTCTCCTTTACCTTTGTGTATTCAGCAAAACATCCTCCAAGCTCTTTATTTCCTATTATTGCTACATTATTACATCTTGAATACAGCCCTTTTTTACATTCATCACATTCAAAACATGGCATAGCTGGACAAACAGCAACTCTATCTCCTATTTTAAAATCTTTTACTTCTATACCAACTTCTGCTACCTCTCCTGAAAATTCATGACCTAAGATTTCTCCAACCATATGAGGACCTGTCTTTGAGTATTTCGATATATCAGAGCCACATATCCCAGCAACTTTTACTTTAACTATTACATCATCTTTTTCTAATATTTTAGGTATATCTGCATTCTCGACTCTTGTATCTCTTACACCATAGAACTTAACTGACTTCACATTAACCACCTCTATTGTTTATTTTATTTAGATATATACTCATCTTTTTTATGTAAAATATATAAAGCAATTTTTATGCCAATATTTGTAAATATAGGTTTCATGCCATTTATCATACTATTATTATATGTGTGTCAAAGTGTGTCAAAAAAATTTCCTACAAAAACTTATGTGTGTTAATACAAATGACACTCACTTTCTTTCTTGGCACTTTTCTAAACTTTTTTATAAAATGTACTTTTTTTGTTATTTTTGTAAAAATGTTCGGAAAAATTCTCTATTTTTGTGATATAATATTAAATGTAAGGCATCAATATAAATTTTTATACGAATACCAGAACTTTTTTGACACTAATGCCTTATTCAATATAATAATTTAATATTTTGGAGGTTGTTTATGAAAAAAGTGTATCAAGGAAAGACTAAAGATGTTTTTGAATTAGATAATGGAAATTGCTTACTTAAATTTAAGGATGATGTAACTGGCAAAGATGGTGTATTCGATCCAGGTGAAAATACTGTAGGGCTAAGCATAGATGGAATTGGTAAGGCTAATTTAGAAACATCTGTTAAGTTCTTTGAAATTCTAAACAATGCTGGAATTAAAACTCATTATGTAAGTGCTAATTTAGAAGATGCAACTATGGAAGTGTTACCAGCAAAAGTTTTTGGTAATGGATTAGAAGTTATTTGTCGTTATAGAGCTGTTGGTAGTTTCTTACGTCGTTATGGTTCATGTGTTGAAGAAGGAGCTAAGTTAGATTGTTATGTAGAAGCAACTTTAAAAGATGATGACCGTTGTGACCCACTTATAACATCTGAAGGTTTAGAAGCTTTAAATATTATGACTCAAGCTCAATTCGATTCAATGAAGAGTATGACTCAAAAAATTTCTAACATAGTTCGTGATACTATAGCTGAAAAAGGACTTGAACTTTATGATATTAAGTTTGAATTTGGATTCTACAATAATGAAGTAATATTAATAGATGAGATAGCATCTGGAAATATGCGTGTTTATAAAGATGGTGTAATAGTTGACCCTATGGATTTAACTGCTTTATTATTAGCAAAATAATTATACAGAATATATACATATAATTTTCAAATACAAATCTAATAAACTTATAAATAAAAATAAGCTATGAAGCAGAAATTCTATAAAATGTTAATTACTTTAAAACATTTTATAATTTCTAAGCTCATAGCTTTTTTATTTTGTTGTTAAAATATTTTAGTTTATATACTCTATAACTATCATCTCCTACTATTTATCGTAATTCATACTTATTAGTTGGTAGATAATAATTTCAATCCTACAATCCCCACTACAATAAGACCTATACATAAAATTCTAGCCATATTAACTGGTTCATTTAAAAGAGCAATTCCTACAATAGCAGTTCCAACTGTACCAATTCCAGTCCATATGGCATATGACGTTCCAAGTGGAAGATGTTTAAGTGCCAATGATAAAAAATAAAAACTAACAATCATCCCAACAACAGTAAGTATACTTGGAGTCAACTTAGAAAATCCATGTGAATTTTTTAATTGGAATGCCCAAAAAACTTCAAATAGTCCTGCAATAAATAAAAATAACCATTTCATAAAATCATCCCTCTTTTCAAATAATATCTCTCTTTTTTAGCAATAAAATAACCTGAGAAATATTATAAAATATCTCCCAGGTTTTTATCCTTCCGTGTTCACAACAAAATTATGTTGTGGGTTTTATCTTGGACCAGACCAATCATTAATAATTGCGGAACCCTATAAAACTCTATTATTATTTTATTGTCTTTAAAATAATACTATCAACATAGGTAAAAAAAGTCAATATAGTGATATGATATAAATTATAAGAGTATAAATTAAAATATATATCTATAGTAATTTGTACTCTTCAGTTATATAACATACTCAACTTACATATTTTGTATTTATATCTAATTTTTATTTAATATGTTATAATAACATAAAAATATCGAAAGGAGTAATTTTTATGAATTCCTACAAAATTGCAGTATGTCAGATGATGACTACAGAAAATAAGATTAAAAATATTAATCATGCTGTAGAAATGGTAACAGAAGCTGCCAATAATGGAGCTAAAATTGTGGTTTTACCAGAAATGTTTAACTGTCCATATGAAAATAAATACTTTCCTAAATTTGCTGAAGAATATCCAGGTGAAACAACAAATACATTGAGTAAACTAGCTGAAAAACATAGAATTTATCTAATTTCTGGTAGTATTCCAGAATTAGAAGATAGCAAAATCTATAATACTTGTTATGTATTTGATAAAAGTGGAACTTTAATTGGAAAACATCGCAAAATGCACTTATTTGACATTGAAGTTACAGGAAAAGTTAGCTTTAAAGAATCTGATACTCTTACTGCTGGAAATGATGTTACTATAATAGATACTGAATATGGAAAAATGGGTATTGCTATTTGCTATGATATTCGTTTCCCTGAATTATCACGTTTGATGGCTATTGAAGGTGCAGAAATAGTTATCTTGCCAGCAGCATTTAATATGACAACTGGACCTGCACATTGGGAATTATCTATCAGAATGCGTGCTTTAGATAATCAAGTGTTCTATGTTGGTGCTGCACCTGCTCGAAATAAAGATGCTTCTTACATAGCTTTTGGTAATTCAAGAATTTCAGACCCTTGGGGAAAAATTATCGCTCAGGCTGATGAAAAAGAATGCATTATCTATGCTGATATTAATAGAGATTTAATTCCTAATATAAAACAACAATTGCCATTACTTAAACATAGAAGAACAGACTTATATGAACTTAATATTTTAAAATAAAAAATTATATGACCCCATAAATTAATTATTTAAAATGTTTATGGGGTTTTTATTATTGTAATTATACCAACTACTCTTAATTACTAATTGGTTACTAGTAGTTATTACCTTTATTAAATATCCTTATTTTTCTCACTTATCATATCTTCCAACTTTATATTTGGATTTTGGTATCTCTTTTTATTTTTAGTTACATCTTTCCATTGAATTGCTTGCTTAGGACACCAATGTACACATGCTAAACAATGTTCACAATTGTGTAAAAACTTCGGTCTGCCCTCCTCAATATCTATATTATTTACAGGACATACTTTTGAACAAATACCACATTCTATACAGCTATCTTCAACTGAAAAATGCCTGTCTTTATTTGCACAAGATGAAATATATTTTTTATAAAACTTTTTGTATATAAAATTTGTTCTGCCAATTTTATTATTTTTCTTATTTACAATATCTTCTGACACTTCATTAACCTTGATTTCTGCTTTTCTAAGTAAATTGTCAATTTTTTTATCATCTTTTATTTTAAACTCACAAATGTAATTAGAAACCATCTGTATCCTTGAACCTAGATTTAGTCCATGACCCTTCTCTTTCAACAAAGCATCCACATCATAAATTGCGCTTCCACCTATCACGCCTCCACAAGTTACTACAGCAAAAATATATGGTTTATCACTTTTAATATTTAAATTTTCCAATAATTAGACACTTGATTTATTTAGTATATAAAAATATACTGATTTTAATCACTAAAAATAGCATATTTTTATGTAGATTTAATAATTTGAGAAATTATTGAGATTTTTATACTAAAATAAAAGTTGTTTAAAAAGTTTTATTTAGAAAGGAGAATTTTTATGAACAGTAAAATACTCGTCGTAGATGATGAAGAAGGTATCATCACTTTATTAAAGGATTATTTTGAAATAAATGATTATGAAGTTTACACTGCCCATAATGGAAAAGAAGCACTAGAAAAAATATCTAAAAATCCAGACATTATTCTACTTGATATAAACATGCCTGAAATAAATGGAATTGAAGTTTGCAGTAGAATTAGAGATTATATATCATGCCCTATTTTGTTTTTAACAGCTAAAATTGAAAACACTGATAAACTTAATGGTTTTCGTGTTGGTGCTGACGATTATATTGTAAAACCTTTTGATTTAGAAGAACTTGGTGCAAGAGTTTCTGCTCATTTAAGACGTGAACAAAGAAAATCAAATCACACTAAAGTCAAATTTTATAAAGATTTAGTAATAGATTATGAAGAAAGGTCAATTTCTATTGATAATAATCAAGTTTCACTTTCGAAAAAAGAATTTGATATCGTAGAACTTCTCTCTACGAATCCTGGTCAAGTATTTGATAGGGAGAGGATTTATGATAGAATATGGGGCTATGATAACAATGGAAATAGTGATGTTATAATGGAACATATCAGAAAAATACGAATTAAATTATCAAAATATACCCTTGAAAATTACATAGAAACGGTATGGGGAGCTGGTTACAAATGGATAAAATAAAAAATATGTCATTAAAAAAATCTTTTTTCTTTCTCACTCTATCTTCATTAATTATAGCATCAGTACTTACAACTATCTCATACATTTTACTTAATTATATATATCACTCTATACAAGACAAATATTTACAAACTCCCTTATACACAGAAACTATAACCATAATGCAAAATAATATAAATCAATACAGCGATTTTGATAAAGTGTTGATTAATATTATTAGTACACTTCAGCTTGTACTCCCACTTGTATTTTTTATAGGGCTTCTATTATTGGCTGATATAATTTTTTATAAGGTAAAATTAAAGACACCTATTGAAATACTTAATAAAGGAGCAAGTGAAATATCCAATAATAACTTAGATTTTTACTTAGAATATAAGAGTAATGACGAATTAGGTAATCTGTGCAATGCTTTCGAGAAAATGAGGTCCCAACTAAATAAAAATAATATAAAAATGTGGACCATGATAGATGATAGAAAACAGCTTAATGCTGCTTTTTCTCACGATTTAAGAAATCCCCTAACAGTTCTAAAAGGATACTCAGACTATTTAACAAAATACATACCAACAGGAAAACTTAGTGATAAAAAAATTTTATCAACTACACAACTTATGTCTGAACATATTGACAGAATTGAATACTATGTAAATAGTATGAGTAATGCTCAACGATTAGAAGACATAGTTATTACAAAAACTATATTGAATATAAATGATTTTATAGAAAATTTAGATAGTAATATATCTATTTTATCAAAACAAACTGGAAAATCTTTTAAACTTACAAATAAGGTGGACAGTATAAACATATTATTTGATGAAAATATTATTCATAGGGTTATTGAAAATATAATATCAAATGCATTTAGATATGCAAAAAATAAAGTATCTATACTTATATACCTTGAGCAAAAATTCCTTATTTTTGTAATTGATGACGATGGTGTGGGATTTAGTGAAGAATCTCTAAAATCAGCATTAAAACCTTTTTATAAAGATAAGACTTTAAATAATAACAACTCAAATTTTGGCATGGGTCTTTATATATCTAAAGTATTATGTGAAAAACATGGAGGTTCTATTTTTATTGAAAATAATTTAATTGGTAGTGCTAAAATTACAATAAAGTTCTCAACAAAAGACTAGAGATACTTTAATTTTTAATCTGGATTTATCTGGATTTATCTGGATTTCCTTGTATAAAACATAATAAACTTTTAAGCTTTATTAACATGCACCCTATAAAAGTAGCTAATTAATAAAAGATAAAATCTTAAACATAAATATATTCTTTTTATCTAGAATTTACTTCTATTTATATGAAAAGTTGAGAAAAAATTGAGTTTTATAACTTACACTCTTCTTATACAAAAAAGGAGTGTGTTTTTATGATTATAAAAGCAAAACAATTATCAAAAATATATGGTTCTAATAACAACAAAGTTATTGCACTAAACAATATTGATTTAGAAATAAATACAGGTGAATTTGTTTCTATCATTGGACCTTCTGGAAGTGGAAAAAGTACACTTTTACATATCTTAAGTGGATTGGATAGTCCTACATCTGGCCAAGTATTACTTGATGGGAAAGACATGTATAAATATAGTGAAAAGGAACTTTCCACTCTTAGAAGAAAATGTTTTGGATTTGTATTTCAACAGTTTAATCTATTGCCTGTTTTGACAGCTTCAGAAAATATTTCAATGCCTGTATTATTAGATAAAAGACAACCTGACAAAAAATACTTAGATGAAATTTCATCATTGCTTAGAATCTCAGATAGATTGCATCATCTTCCACATGAACTCTCAGGAGGTCAGCAACAAAGAGTTGCCACTGCTAGAGCATTAATTGCAAAGCCAAATGTAATATTTGCTGATGAACCTACAGGAAACTTAGACAGCAAAAGTGGTAGTGAAGTTATGAATCTTCTTATTAAAACATCAAAGCAATTTAAAAAGACTCTAGTAGTAATAACTCATGATGATAGGATTGCAAAGCTTGCTGACAGACAGCTTTCAATAATTGATGGTATACTTATGGAGGTGAAATAGTAATGAAAAATTACCTTTCACTTTCAATAAAAGAGTTAAAAAACCAAAAACTTATGACTACATTAATTATTATTGCAATAATGATGTCGACTATAATGACAACTGTAGTAGGTCAATCAATTGGTATACTTCAAAATTTAAGAACTGAACAAGCTCGCTCTT
The DNA here is from genome assembly GCF_020658095.1 of Clostridioides sp. ZZV14-6009. NCBI lineage: Bacteria > Bacillati > Bacillota > Clostridia > Peptostreptococcales > Peptostreptococcaceae > Clostridioides > Clostridioides sp. ZZV14-6009. The sequence continues at coordinate 52,555 of NZ_JAGWDG010000017.1, read as the reverse complement.
TTAATGGTGATAGACATGTATCCTTTCACCAGCTTAATAAAACTCAAGTTGATACACTAAAAAAAGATAATAGAATCTATCAAGCTGGTCTTTCAACAACACTTGGCACTAGTAAAATAAAGAATACAGGTATCTCTATACTTGTAAAAGAATACGATAAGGTAGGACTTTCCAACTATCCAAAACTAATGAAATTAAAGTCTGGAAATCTTCCTAAAAATAAAAATGAGATTGCCTTAGATGAAAATACCTTACAGCTTATGGGAATAAAACCAAAGCTTGGTATGACTATTCCTATGGATTTAAATATCTCACTTTTAAATGATACAGAACAGCCCTATAGTTATAAAACCAATTTTAAACTAATTGGTATTTTAGAAAATGACTATACAGGCTATGCAAGTGGAATAGTAAATAGTGTTGTAGGTAAAGGTACATCAGAAAAACTATTACCTAAAAGATATACTTTATCATCATTGGATTTTAAAATAAAGCAACAAAATAAATTTCAAGAAATTGTAAATCAATTAGCTAGAAAAGTCAATATTCCCCGTAGTTCAATTCAATACAACTGGGTTTATTTAAATACATTAGGAATTAACTTTGAAGGAGATAAAAACAGTTCCAATAGTGACAGCATATCTATAATTATAGTAATATCTTTATTTGTTGCACTATTAGTACTACTGGCCTCTGGACTTGTAATCTATAATATTTTAAAGATTTCTGTTACAAAGAAAATTAAAGAGTATGGATGTTTAAGAGCAATTGGAGCTGAACCAAAGCAACTATATAAAATTATTATTTTACAAATTTTATTTTTATGTTCTATTGCTATACCTATTGGAGCCATAATTGGAATTGTTTCTTCTGAAAGTATAGCTAAAATGATTACAAATATCTTAAATCCAGATATATTTTTAGTAAATAATACTAAAGAAATGACTGAACTTATACATAAAATTTCAACAGGCTACTTAATACCACTATTATTAAGCGTTGGTATTTCACTAGTATTTTCATTTGTTGCGGCTTTACCATCAGCAATATATGCTTCACATGTTTCTCCTAAAATTGCTATGGCTGGTAACACTACCAAAATCAAAAGAAAAATTAAAATTAAACGAGAAAAACCAATCAAAAACTTCGAAAGACATCTAGCATGGCTAAACCTAAAAAGAAATAAAGGTAGAACTATAATCACTATACTATCATTATTTATGAGTATAACAGTATTTGTTGCACTGAGTGAATTTTCTAATGTATTAGATGTATCCAAATCGGTTAGCGACCTAAAAAAAGGAGATTTTTCTTTAACAAATGAAGTTCCTGGCTTTGATAAATCTACACTTGATAAAATAGTTAACATGAAAAATATCAATCGTACCTCTTTTATCAAATACTCTGAATATAAACAAGGAGAAATAAATACAGATATTAACTTTGAAAATGGTTCTGAAATGTTAAAAGTTATTGGAATTGATTAGCAAACTCTTAAAGAATTAATACCTTCTATCACAGATTCTTTATTAGAGGATTTCAAAAATGGTTCTCTATGCCTTATAAAAAATCCAATTGCTATTTCTACACCAGATACAAAATTTAAGGCTACAAACCTAAAAACAAAGGATAATATTACAATTAATAAAAAACAATTAAAAGTATATAATACTGTAGATAAAATGATTAATTTACAAGGTAGTGGTTGGTTAAATGGTATTGATGTTATTGTATATGATACTGTATATGACACCCTAACAAATAAAGATAGATTCAGTCAGATAAATGTTTATGCTAAAGATAAATCAAATTTAGAAGAAATAAAGTTATCTATTGAACAAATTTGTAAAAACAATCCAGGCTCTCGTTGGATATCGTACATTGAATCAGACAACCAACTTAAAGAAAGTTTTAAACAAATACAATTTTTAGCATGGGCCATTATACTATTTGTAGGATTGATTGGCACTTTAAACATTATTAACACAACTCACACAAACATTAATACTAGAATTAATGAAATTGGAGTTAAGAGAGCTATTGGTATGAGTAACAGTAGTTTATACAAAATGTTTTTATGGGAAGGTTGCTATTATGGAATATTTGCTGCTATATTTGGTTCAATTGCAGGATATGCCAGTGCTGTTATAATAAACATTGCTACTATAGAAAAAATTGATTTTACTAATATCCCAATTATTTAGATTTCACAAGCTACACTTGTTGCTATAATTGCATGTATTATAGCTACTCTTATTCCGTTAAGAAAAATTAAAAAAATGGATATTATTGACTGTATAGATATTATAGAATGATAATAATAGATTAATATCTACAAATAAAACATAATAAATTATCTTTTTCAAATTATAATTCTATAGCTTTTTTGATTATATATCTTTAAGACCACAAATATTGGTATCGCCTTTATTTATGGTCTTTTTTATGTTTTCATTTAGTGTATATTTACATATGCTCTCATATCTTGATATATTTTAGAGTTTAGAAGTAGCAAATTAGTAAAAATAGTATATGAGTTTAATACAATTTGTAAAATCAAACACTTTTTATAAAAATCACATTAATTGACTTTTAAATCCACAGTTATGTACTTCTTTTGATTTTCTACAGTCTGTCCTCCAGTAATATAATGAACATCTGTATCTTCTGTGCAATTTATAATGCTGTCAAAGTATATAGGTAAACTTGCTGAAAACAAAAAACTCTTACCTTGCTGAATTTGAAAATGGATATGTGGCTCACTTGTATTTCCGCTATTTCCACACCTTGCTATTTGCTGTCCTTGCTTTATAAAATCACCTACACTGACTATAAAGCTATCTTTTTTTAAATGTGCTATTGTGCTGTATTCATTTGATGAATGCTTAATCACAATATAATTTCCCCTTATATCCGAAGCAGAGCATTGTACTTCTACTTTATTAGAAATAGGAGTGTCTTCAAAACTATTCTTAATTTCCACTACAATACCATCGGCAGGTGCTATAACAGGTTGATTGTAACAAAAATAATCAGTTACAGAAGTTCTGTTGTTGGAATATGATTTTCCCTTTCTTTCTATAACAAAGTCATAAGCATATCGTTGATTACATATTCCCCAAGAGTGTGAGTTTTCTTTGTCAATTCCTCCATTTGCAACAAGCCATCTTCCATTGAATGGAAGAATATAACCATTCACTGTTTTGTGATTGTAGACATTAGGTAATCGAAATAGATTTCTCAAGTAAATAATTGGTATCCCTATTAACATACCAATGTTTTGAAAAAGAAATTTTAAGTCTTTTACTTCTTGCATATCATCATCACATTTTAATACTAAAATAAGCGATAAAATAAACTCTAAAATAGCAAGTAAGAAAAATAAATAAAAAAGTTCCAACAATTTAATATTTAATATTGTACCAACAATTCCAATACAGCCCATCCAGTACATTTTCTTTATGATTTTAATAGCCTTTTGCACAGAAAGCCAACCCCTTATAAATTCCAATTATATTAGTCATATATTACCATATATAGTATTATAAAGTCATTTCTTTTATGCTTTAAGTAAAAATATTTACAAAAAAATAAAGTTGCCAAAGTAAAATTAGATAGAGTTGCCAATTTTACTTTGGCAACTCTATCTAATTTTATATTTATAAGTTATACTTATAAGCTTTACTGTATGTAAATTAACTATACTAAATTTACTCTACCTAATTTAAAGTATTTATTAATCTATAAGATTATATTTCTTTAGACATCTAACATAATTTGCTACTAGATAATAATTATTTATATCATCTTCATCTAATCCTTTAAATACAGTTATTTCATCAGTAAGTTCACTACTCCCTTCCACAAAAACACAGCCTGTTTCAAATTCCATACCCACAACAATAGAACAAGCACTATAAACTTCTTCCTGATTTTCATATAAAGTCTTTGCATTTCCTTCATTTTGAATTGTAAATACAATAGATTTTAATTCTTTATTGCTCGGTATCTTTTTTGAAAAAGGTTTATTTAACTTAATATTATTAATGACTACATTGTTAAATTCTTCCGAAGCTTCTTCTTTTAGTGTATATTTTTGTTTTAAATATTCTATTAATTCTAAAATAGACTTAGCATTTACATTTAAAGTACTTCTATATTTTTCATATACAGATTTCCATTCTCTAACTTTTTGTTGTGATATTTCCTGCGTATCTGTATTTATTTTTTCTTCTGGCATTTTTTTCATATAAAATCTCCATCCCATCTTTATGTAATCTTATTGATACATTTCATTTAAAAACCTTAGTTTATTAATTTTAATATTTATATCCTACTTCTAAAAACTTTACAAGTCAATGTAATTTTGCTATCTTTGGTTTATAACAGTTTAGAATTAATTTCTTTTATAATGGTAATAGATTAATATTATTTAATAAACATGACATTCTGTTGTCATGTTTATTGTGCTATTATATTTTTAAAATTCTTTTGCTTTACAATTACTTTTTATAGTATTTAAGGATTAAAATTAAGGAGTTGTAATTAGAAAATAAAAATATATTTAAATATAATCACAGAAAGGTGTGATTATATGAGTAAACATTATAAACCTAAAGAATTTGCAGAATTATTAAATATGTCAGTTATAACTCTGCAAAGATGGGATAATGATGGTAAATTAAAGGCATTTAGAACGCCTACGAATAGAAGGTATTACACTTATGAACAATATCTAGAATATACAGGAATACATAAAGAAACAGATAATAGAAAAATAGTTATTTATACAAGGGTTTCAAGCTCTAATCAAAAAGATAATTTAAAAAATCAAGTTGAATTTCTTAGACAATATGCCAATTCTAAAGGAATAATAGATTAAGAAAATACAAGAAAAAGATTAGAGAGGATGAAGATATTGAAAAGAGCATACAAGATAGAGATTAACCCCTCTGATGAACAAAAATCTAAAATACACAAAACTATTGGTGTATCAAGGTTTATATACAACTTCTATATTGCTCATAGTAAAGAGATTTATGAAAAAGAAGGAAAATTTGTGAGTGGTATGGACTTTTCTAAATGGATAAATAACGAGTATGTACCTAATAATAAAGATATGAAATGGATTAAAGATGTATCCTCTAAAGCTACTAAACAAGCTATTATGAATGGAGATAAAGCCTTTAAAGACTTTTTTAAAGGTGCTAAAGGCTTTCCTAAGTTCAAGAAAGAGAAAAATCAAGATGTAAAAGCATATTTTCCTAAGAATAATAAGACTGATTGGGCTATTGAAAGGCATAGAGTTAAAATACCTACTCTTGGGTGGGTAAGATTAAAAGAATTCGGATATATACCAATAAATTCAATAGTTAAGAGTGGTACAGTAAGTCAAAAATCTAGTAGATACTATGTATCTATATTAGTTGAGGAAAATGATATTCGAGTATCTAAATGTACTAATGAAGGAATAGGTATTGACTTAGGAATTAAAGATTTTGCAATATGTTCAGATAAAAAGAAGTTTAAAAATATAAATAAAACTTTTACAGTTAAGAAAGTTGAGAAGAAATTAAAAAGAGAACAAAGAAAACTTTCAAGAAAATATGAAAGTTTAAAAATAAGAAATAAAATAGAAGAAGGGAGAGCTACTCGTCAAAATATCCAAAAGCAAGTAGTTAAAGTACAAAAACTTCATCAAAGATTGACTAATATAAGAACTGATTATATTAATAAAACTGTATCTTCGATTATAAAGCAAAAACCAAGCTATATAACTATTGAAGATTTAGCAGTTTCTAATTTGATGAAAAATAAGCATTTATCAAAGGCTATAGCAAGTCAGAAATTCTTTGAGTTCAAAACTAAACTAATGTCTAAGTGTAAGCAAAATAATATAGAACTTAGAATTGTTGATAGATTTTATCCATCATCAAAGACTTGTAGCCAGTGTGAAGAGATTAATAAGAATTTAAAACTTAAAGATAGAGTTTATAAATGTAGTTGTGGATTATCTATTGATAGAGATTTAAATGCAAGTATTAATCTTAAAAATGCTAAAAAATATAAGGTAGCTTAAATACAAAGTAATTTTCCCACACGTGGTTCAAAAGCACTTATATATGTACGGAGGGCTAACTTCGGAATTTAAGCCTTTGGAGAACTATACCAAATCGTAGTAGCTTAGGCAAGGCGAGGTTCAGTGAAGAAGGAAAAATCTCGATATGGATATATTTGACCATATTTTGAGTAGCAGGAAGATTGATGTCTAAGGATTACGCAAAATTGGCATTAGAAATGCATGAAGTTAATAAAGGGAAAATAAATGTAGAAAGTAAGGTAGAAGTTAAAACTAAGGATGATTTATCAACAGCATATACGCCAGGTGTTGCAGAACCTTGTCTAAAAATACATGAAAATCAAGAGGATGTTTATAGATATACTTCTAAAGGTAATTTAGTAGCAGTAGTTAGTGATGGAAGTGCTGTACTTGGATTAGGCAATATTGGTGCTGAAGCAGCTATACCTGTTATGGAAGGTAAATCTATATTATTTAAGCAATTTGGAGATGTAGATGCTTTTCCAATATGTTTAAAGACTAATGATGTAGATGAAATAGTTAAGTCTGTGGAATTAATGGAACCAGTATTTGGAGGAATAAATTTAGAGGATATATCTTCTCCAAGATGTTTTGAAATAGAAGATAGATTAAAAAAATCTTTGAGTATACCTGTTTTTCATGATGACCAACATGGTACTGCAATAGTAGTGGCAGCAGCAATAATAAATGCAATAAAGTTAATTGAAAACAAAAGAATAGAAGATTTAGAAATAGTTATAAATGGAGCAGGTGCTGCGGGCATAGCAATAGCAAAAATATTACTTAAAATGAATGTTAAAAATATAGTACTATGCAACAGAAGTGGTGCACTGGAAGCTAACATGGAAAGATTAAATTTGGTTCAAAAAGAAATGTTAGATGTAACTAATATAAGAAATGAAAAAGGTTCTTTGAAAGATGTTATAAAAGGTAAAGATGTATTTATAGGTGTTTCAGGTCCAAAAACTGTAACAAAAGAAATGGTTGAAAGTATGTCTGAAAAACCAATAATACTAGCAATGGCAAATCCTACTCCAGAAATAATGCCAGAAGAAGCAAAATTAGGTGGAGCGTTTATAATGGGAACTGGTCGTTCAGATTTCCCTAATCAAGTTAATAATGTTTTAGCATTCCCAGGAATATTTAGAGGGGCACTTGATGTGAAAGCTAAAGAAATAAATGAAGAAATGAAAATAGCAGCTGCATATGCAATTGCTAATACAATAACTGATGAAGAAATATGTCCAGAATATATATTACCAGATGTATTTAATAAAAATGTAGTAAAAAATGTTGCTGAAGCAGTTAAAGAAGCAGCAATAAAGACTAAAGTAAATAGAATATAACCTTTATTTAAGAATCAAAAATTTAAGTGAGTAAATAAAATATAGACTAATAGAATTTATATCTTAATATATAATTTTATTAGTCTTTTTATTTTTAATATGACATAATCATGTCATATTAATATTGCTATAATTTAAATATGGTTAGGAGCCAAAGAAAAATATACAAGGAGTGATTATAATGGAAGAAACTAGATTTTGTCAATGTTGTGGTATGCCAATGGGATGTACTAATGAATTGTATGGAACAAATAAAGATGGAAGTAAAAGTGATGATTACTGTAGCTATTGTTTTAAAGATGGTGAATTTACTGCTGATATAAGTATGGAAGAGATGATAGAAATCTGTATACCTCCTATGGTTCAAAGTAATAAAGGTATGACTGAAGATGAAGCAAGAAGTATGATGAATAATTTCTTTCCAACATTAAAGCGCTGGAAATAAGCTTATACAAAATCAATAACTCATATAAAATTCATTAAAACTTAATACTATAAACACATTAACTCTATATACTAATATTATTATATTTTATTAAATAATGTATTGGAGGAGTTAAAATGAAAAATTTTATTGAGAAGTTGAAAAAAAGTTTTGGAGTGAAGCAATTTAAAAAAATATCAAAAGTTTCAATTATAATGTACTGTTTATCTATTTTGTTGGTTATTTATGGTATATATGTATTTATAAATTGTACTGAATATATATATACTATGCTATCTACAAAACAGTTAACAGTCACAGGGAATGAATATAACATTATAAATTATTATATGAGTAACTTTAGTCAGTATATAATATTTGCTATTTTACTTGCATCAATGGGATTTGTAATACAAAAGCTAGGGCATATGAATTTCGATAAGATGGAACTTAGTGGTAACTATTCAACAAATATTAGAAATATAAGTGATATTTCTATAGGTAATGGTAAAGATAATGAAATGTTTGATAAAGGCAGTATTGAAAATAGTATTTTAAAAAAATAAATAATATAAATATATAAAATATGATTAAATAAAGCTTAGAATACTTAGTGTATTTTAAGCTTTTTTAATTATTAAGATTTCAAAGTATTAAATTAATGATATAAAATCATATAAAAATAATTTTAAAATATTTAAATCATTGATTTCAAGGTATTGTATTTTTAACAGAGTAAAAATATAATAAGTTAGGTATATAATATATGAAAAATAAAAATAAATAAAATGGAAGTGATTGAGATGAGTAGTATATTGTTGGTTGAAGACGATTTAAGTTTGATATATGGGTTAGAATTTTCTATACAAAAGAGTGGATTTAGTGTTGATATAGCAAGAACAGTAAAAGAAGCATTGCAAATGTACAAAGAAAAAAATTATGATTTACTGCTTTTGGATGTATCCTTACCTGATGGTAATGGTTTTGATATTTGTAAAAAGGTAAGAGAAATTTCTAATGTGCCAATTATATTTTTAACTGCTTCTGATGAAGAAGTAAATGTAGTAATGGGGCTTGATATGGGTGGAGATGATTACATAACAAAACCTTTTAAATTAAATGAGTTAATTTCAAGAATAAAAGCTTTGTTTAGACGTTATAATTTTACAAATGAAAATATAGCTGAATTAAAATCAAATAATATTACTGTTAAATTACTTGAAAATCGTGTTTTTAAAAATGAAATTGAGCTGGAACTTACTACAGCAGAATATAAATTATTGTGCCTACTTATGAAAAATAAAAACATTGTACTTACGAGAAAAAATATATTGGACAAGCTATGGGATGGAAATGGTAGTTTTGTAGATGATAACACTTTGTCTGTATATGTAAGAAGACTAAGAAATAAGATTGAAGATAATCCAGAAAATCCAAAATTTCTATTAACAGTTAGAAGAATGGGCTATAAATGGAATGTTATAAAGTGAGGGTGTTAATATGAAGATATTTTCTAATAAAGACATAAAAATATTTTTTTTGGCGATTATATCCGTTTTATTGATGTTTATGGTAGTAGGTCAAGTAGTAGTTGTAAATATAACCAGTGATTATAAAAGAGCATTGGTACAACATGATTATAATATAGCTGGATATTTACAGAGTATGGGTATTGATAAATCAAAAATACCAGCAGTATTCACTACTAATGAAGATAAGTATCTTCTAAAAGGAAAAGAAATCTTAAATACAGCTGGATATGACTTTGATACAGATGATAGTTTTATGCCAAGTGTGAAATTGTTTCAAAGTAAATATATAAAAACTATGTTTCTGTATTTATTTATGTTCTTTGCTTTGATTATTTTTATACTGTATGTGTATTTTTTTAGGCAACAAAACAAGATAGAAGAAGCTAGTTATAAAATTGATTCATTTATGAATGGAAATATAAATGTACGGTTAAATACTTATGAAGAAGGTAGCTTATCAAAGTTATTTGGTTCAATAGATGCTATGTCAACATCTCTAAACACGCATATATTGAAAGAAAAACAGAATAAAGAATTTCTTAAAAATACAATTTCAGATATATCACATCAACTAAAAACTCCACTTACTGCATTGATGATGTACAATCAAATATTGCAAGAAGAGATTCATAATAGTGAAGTTATTGAAGGTTTTGTCCAGAAGAGTCAAAATGAATTAGAGCGTATAGAATCATTGATACAAAATTTATTAAAGATTACAAAGATAGATTCAAAGACAATAATTCTTAACAAAAATAGTGTTAATATAAAAAAAATGATTACTAAAATTTTATATAGTTTTGAAACTAGAGCAGAAAAAGAAGGAAAGATTATCTCTATAAGAGGCCTAGAAAATACAAACTTATTTTGCGATTATGAATGGATGTCAGAAGCTTTAAGTAATCTTATAAAAAATGCATTAGATAATACAAAAGAGAACGATAAAATAATGATAGAGTGGATTGAAACACCTATAACAACTATTATTTCAGTAAGGGATACTGGAAATGGAATTCATATTGAAGATATACATCATATATTTAAAAGATTTTATAGGAGTAAGTTTTCAAAAAATAATCAAGGTCTTGGACTAGGGTTGCCACTAGTCAAATCTATCATAGAACAACACAATGGAACCATCACTGTAGAAAGTAATTTTTCACAAGGATGTACATTTACTCTAAGTTTTTTAAAGCTTACTAATATGTAAGATAGGATACATCTTACAGTAAGGTGTATGAATTATTATGATATTAATCAATTAGAAAGGTGAGAGAGCAAATGGATATTCTTATGGTTAATAATTTATGTAAAACATATGGAAATGGATACACAAAAGTAGAGGCGTTAAAAGATGTATCATTTACAATTTCTAAGGGAGAATTTGTGACTGTAGTTGGAGAATCTGGCTCAGGTAAGAGTACATTATTAAATCTTTTAGGAGGTCTTGATACTCCAACCTCAGGAAAAATATTTATTGATGGTAAAGAAATATGTTCAATGAAAGAAGAAAAACAGACTATTTTTCGACGTCGTAATATAGGATTTGTCTTTCAATCATATAATCTTATACCTGAATTAACTGTGGAACAAAATATAGTATTTCCTTTACTACTAGATTACAAAAAACCAGATACTATTTATCTAGATGAAGTATTGACAATTTTAGGTCTTAAAGATAGAAAAAACCATCTTCCAAATCAATTATCTGGTGGTCAGCAACAAAGGGTTGCAATTGGAAGAGCACTGATTACAAAGCCATCAATTATATTGGCAGATGAGCCAACGGGAAATCTTGACAGTAAAAATAGTAGTGATGTAATTTCACTTTTAAAAGTGACAGCAGAAAAATATAATCAAACTATTATTATGATAACTCATAATACAAATATAGCTTCTACAGCAGATAGGATACTGCAGGTTTCTGACGGAGTGCTTAAAGACCTGGGGGTGAATAGAGAATGAGAAGCTACTTAGAGCTAGTACCACAGTATGCAAAGGTACATAAGAAAAAAAATAAAACTACAATTTTATGTATTGTCATTGCAGTATGTTTAGTTACTGCTATTTTTGGACTAGCAGATATGGCTATACAATGTCAAAAAGTACAATTTATTAAGGATGATGGAAATTGGCACATAGTACTTAAAAATCTTAATGAAGAAGCTATATCAGAAATAAGTAGTAGAGTAGATATAGCTCACCATGGGAGAGGGCAAGTTGCTAAAAATGGAGAATTTAAATCAAGGGAGATTTTGATACAAGGTTTAGATGAAGATTTAGCAAAACAATTAGGTCTAGAAATAATAAAAGGGCGTTATCCTGTTGGAGAGAATGAAACTTTAATAGATATAGATGCAGTTAAGGAATTTAATTTAAAAGTAGGAGACTTTATAAAAGTAAGGTTGTCAGATGGGAGAGATAAAAACTATAAGATAGTAGGCGTATATTCATCAATGGCAGGATTAAAAGCCTCAGATAAACATGGATTGATGCTTTCAATACTAGGTATACAAGCTATTGAAAAATCAGAAACATATAATAATTATTATATTACATTTAAAGACAGAGTTAATATTAGAAAAGCAACCTCTGATATTAAAAACACCTTAAACTTAAGTGATAAACAAGTTGGTAAAAATGAAAAATTACTTTCTATTATAGGTCAAGGTGACTCTGATTATTCTAAACCACTTTACTTGACAGCAGGAGTACTTTTTATACTTGTGTTAATAGCAAGTATTATCATGATATACAATAGTTTTAATATGGGTGTAGTAGAGAGAATAAAATTTTTTGGACTATTACGTTGCTTGGGAGCATCAAAACTCCAAGTCAAAAAATTTGTTGTTTTAGAAAGTTTAATTCTAAGTGTAAAGGCTATTCCAATAGGGGTGTTATTAGGAAGTATTGTAACCATTATATCCTCTATATTTCTCAAATATGTGAATACAGAGTTATTTGGTTCGATGCCAATTTTAAAGGTTAGCTTTATAGGTATTGTGTTTGGAATAATAGTAGGATTTTTAACAGTAATATTATCAGCTGTTGTTCCAGCAAAAAAAGCTTCTCGAGTATCGCCACTAAGTGCTATACGTGGAAATCTAATGTTCAAAGAAATTTTAACTAATGAAAAAGCAAGTAAAATTGCTAATGCAAGAAGTTCTAAAATTGATACTTCTATGGGAATAAATCATGCTTTTTCAAGAAAAAAATCTTTTATACTGATGACTTCTTCATTTGCTATTAGTATTGTGTTATTTTTAGGTTTTAGTGTATTTATAGACTTTATGTATCAAGCACTTAAACCTATAAAGCCAGAAGCTGCTCATATATCTATTGTTGACCCTGACTTTAAATCTGTTCTTACTAAAGAAGATATTAATGAAATAAGTAATATCAAAGGAATAAAAAAAGTATATAGTAGAATGATGACAGATATAGAGGCTACATATGATAATAAAGGGGCAAAATCTCAGCTAATTTCTTATGAAAAGAATCAATTTAACTGGGCTAAAAAGTATCTAGTAAAAGGGGAAATTAATGAAGAAAAATTAGAGTCAGAAAATCTTGGATTGGTAGAGGAAGGTCATGGGTTTAATATTGGAGATAAGATATATATTAAAAATGGAAATTCTAAGAAAGAGATAGAGGTAGCGGGTATACTTTCTTCAACTCCATTTGATGTTAAAGACAAATATATTGGAAATATTATAACATCTGAAAATACTTTTACAAATGTAACAGGTATAAAAGACTATATAATAATTGATACTCAAGTTGATGAAGATGCTCCTGGAAATTTAATTCAAAATATAAGAAGTATGCTAGATGATACTTTAGAGGTTCGAGATAAGCGACAAGGTAACTTAGAAGCTAAAAATTCATTTTACACTATGGCAATTTTTGTATATGGGTTTGTATTTATAATTGCGATTATAAGTATGTTTAATATCATAAACAGTATGAGTATAAGTGTTACAAGTAGAATAAATTATTATGGTATTATGCGTGCAATAGGCATGTCCAATAAGCAATTAAGAAAAATGGTAATAGTAGAATCAAGTACATATGCTTTAAGTGGGTGTTTATTGGGTAGTGTACTTGGATTAATATTACATAGGTATATATTTGTATCTTTAGTAACATTAAAATTTCATATAGAGTGGCAAATACCTTTTGATTTACTGTTTATCATTGTGGTGACTATGATACTAATAACTTTACTATCAGTAAGAAAACCAATTAAAAAGATTTGTGAATTAGACATAATAGATGTAGTAAATGCGCAATAAATATAGGTAGTAACTTAAACAAAAATCGAAGTAAATATGAAATAGAAAATATCTTTCATTTTTACTTCGATTTTTGTGTTATATAATTTACTTTAGATAAGTTCCATCTTCATCTTGATAAATTAAGTCTTTCTTCATAAGTACTCCAAGAGCACGTTTAAAATTTTTCTTACTTGAATTAAATAAGATAGAAATATCTTTAGGGTCAGATTTATCATTAAATCTCATATATCCATCTGAACCTTCTAAATAGCTTAAAATTTTATTTTCTAAGGTATCAAGTTCATCTTTTCTGTTTCCTCTAGGAGAAAGCCCTAATTTACCATCATCATATATTTTTATAACATGTAAATTTTCAAGAACATCTCCAGCTTTTAATTCTGTAAAGTATTCATTATGAAGGATTACACCAGCATATTTATTGTCAACACATATCATAGCAGAGTTGTTGGTTTGGAATCCATACACAACTCCATTTACCACATCCCCTGCATTGTAAGTATGGTCTGTCTCTAAATATGAATCTATATCTGTAGTAGCAGCTATTCTTCCACTTTTATCTAAATATATATAAAATAAATATTTTTCATCTCTAAACAATGGATAAGTCTTAGCTTTAAAAGGAACTAGTATGTCTTTTGTAAGCCCCATATCTATAAAAGTACCAATGTCTGTGTTATCAACTACTTTTAGATATGCAACATCTCCAACTTTAGCTAAAGGAGGTATTAAAGTTGCAGCAGTTCTATCCTCAGAATCTTTAAATATAAAAGCATTTACTTCATCGCCTATATTTATTTCATTTTTTCCTATTAATCTATTGTGAAGAAGCACATCGTCCTTTGTGTTATTAGTTTGTCCATCTAGGAAATATCCAAATTCTGTTTTTCTCTTTACTATAAGCTTATTAAAATCACCTATTTTTATCAAATTAAAATCATCCTCTCATTTTATATTTACAATTTAGTCATACTACTCTTATGTAGTAGTGTTTCACAGTATATGTATTAGTATTAGTGAAATTTATAATAAATAATGTAATTATTCATGTATTTTCAATTATTTAGCTTCTTATATAGTATAAACTCCAATTTCTTTTTTGTCTTTAGATTTTCCTAAAATTTTTACAAAATAAGTTAAAAGTATTGAAATAAATTTTCTTTTAAAGTATAATTGGTATATACCAAAATTGGTATATACCATATTGAAAAGTGGTGATTTTATGAAAATAGTAGATAAATCTAGTAATATACCATTGCATACTCAACTAAGTGCCATAATAAGAGAGATGATAGAAACAGGTGAGCTTAAAGAAGGTGATGCAATAATACCAGAAAGAGAACTTTGTAATATACAAAATGTAAGTCGTATGACAGTGAATAAAACTATTGTTGGCTTAGTTACAGAAGGTCTTCTTTACAGGGTACAAGGAAAGGGTACATTCGTCGCAAAGCAAAAAAAGAAGTATCAGTTCTCAAATGTAAAAGGTTTCACTGATGTAATGAAGGAAAAGGGAGTAAACATAAGAACGGATATATTATCCTTTGAGATGGAACTACCAGACGATTTAGTAAAAAGAAAGCTTGGAATAAGTGATAATACAACAAATATATATAAAATTATTAGACTTAGATATACAGATGGAGAGCCATTTGGATTAGAAATAGTGTATTTATCAGAAGAAATGTGTAAAGGTCTTACAAAAGGAATATTAGATAATTCTTCATTATATAGAGTTTTGAATGAAAAATATGGCTACAAGATACAAAAAGCTGAGCAAGTAATGGAGCCAATTATACTTTCAGATGAAGAAAGTAAGCTTCTTGAAACAGAAGAAGGTTCTTTAGCCCTTAAACTTCATAGGAATTCTTATAATAAAGAAGGTAATCCTATAGAGTATACCATATCGATATTTAGAACAGATAAATATCAATATGAAATAGTATTGAGTGAGTAGGTGAATAAGGTGAAATGTTTAATTAATGGGAAAATAGTATTAAAAAATCAAATTTTAGAAAATAAAATATTAGTATTTGATGAAAAAATAATTGATATAGCTGATGAGATACCAAAAGATTGTGAAGTTATAGATGTTGATGGTAAATATATATCTCCAGGTCTTATTGACATTCATATACATGGAAATATGGGGAAAGACACAATGGATTCAACTGATGAATCTATTGAGACAATTTCAAAATCAATAATGAGACATGGTGTAACATCTTTTCTTCCAACTACAATGACAATGGATAAAGAGCATGTTTATGATGCACTTGAAGTTATTAAAAAAGCTAAAAGTAGAAAAACTGGAGGAGCTCAAGTATTAGGAGCACATTTAGAAGGACCTTTTATAAATGAAAATTATAAAGGGGCACAAAATGAAAAGTTTATAATAAATTCAAAATATGAATTTATCAAAGAATACAAGGATGTTATAAAGGTCATAACTTATGCTCCAGAAAAGGATATAGATTTTGACTTTACTAGAGAAATCAAAAGATGTACAGATATAGTTTTATCTATTGGTCACAGTAATGCAAGTTATGAGCAAGCTAAGGAAGCTATAAACTTAGGTGTAACAAATATAACTCATATGTTTAATGCAATGACTGGATTAAACCATAGAGACCCTGGAGTTGTCGGTGCAGCACTTACAACTGATGTATATAGTGAATTAATAGCAGATACAATCCATATAAATAAAGATTTATTTCAATTTATATTGAACAACAAAGGTAGAGAAAGATTGATTTTAATAACAGATTCTATTGAAGCAGGTGGGCTTGAAGATGGAAATTATGCTCTTGGAGGTCAAAAAGTTATAGTTAAAGGTAATGAAGCAAGACTTGAAAATGGTGCATTAGCTGGTAGTGTATTGTCTTTAAATAAAATGGTACTTAACTTTCTAAATAATACAAACCTTAGAGTAAATGAAGCAATTAATTTAGCATCTTTAAATCCAGCAACATCTTTAGGCATAAATGATAAAAAAGGAAGTCTAGATATAGGTAAAGATGCAGATATAGCTGTCTTTGATAAAAATTTGGACTGCAAGATGACTCTATGCTTGGGTGAAGTAGTATACAAAACTATGTAGTGTGTAAAAAATAAGCTTTAAAGAAAATAAAAGATATTTAAAAATAGTAATAAATTAAACTTATATCAGTGAAAGTATTAGCTAAAATTTAGGAGGAATAAAATGAGAGTATTAGTATGTAAAGATTATGATGGAATGAGTAAAAAAGCAGCTGAAATGATAGCGGCTCAAATAGTTTTAAAGCCAAATTCAATACTAGGATTAGCTACAGGAAGTACACCAATAGGTATGTATAGAGATTTAGTTAAGAAATATAATGAAAATATAGTAGATTTTTCAGATGTAATAAGCTTTAATTTAGATGAATACTATAAGTTGCCAATATCTAATGACCAAAGTTATGATTATTTTATGAAAGAAAATCTTTTTAATCATGTAAACATTAAGTCAGAAAATACTCATTTACCAAATGGAATGGCTGATGATATTGAAAAAGAATGTATGAATTACGAAGCTTCTATGGATAGAGCAGGTGGTATAGATGTACAAGTACTTGGAATAGGCCGTAATGCTCATATAGGTTTTAATGAACCTGATAATAAATTTGCAAAAAGAACTCATGTAGTTGAATTAACAGAATCTACAATAGAAGCTAATGCAAGATTCTTTGAATCAAGAGAAGATGTTCCTAAAAAAGCTGTAAGTATGGGAATTGGCTCAATTTTAAAATCTAAAAAAATATTACTTTTAGCTTCAGGAGAAGAAAAAGCTGATGCAGTATATAAAACTGTTTATGGCGATATAACTCCAGAAGTTCCTGGTTCTATACTTCAACTTCATAAAGATACTATAGTTATAGTAGATGAAGCAGCAGCAAGTAAGTTAAACCCAGAAGATTACAAACTAGTATAAGAATACGAAAGATAATTCTAAAAGAATAGCTATCTTTGAATAATTTTGATTATTTAAAGATAGCTATTTTTATTTAAACTATTTAATATATATACTATTTCTTGTAAAAACTTGTTATTAAAAAATATCCAAATAATATATTAAAAATTGTTATGCTTAAGAATTTGTTATCAGTTATAATAATGCTACCTACAATTGGTAATCTTCCTATTCCAAAATTAAAGATTAATATAGGCATTGCTGATAGTAAAAGAAATGGTAAACAAAGAATAATCAATCTTGGTACATCAATATTCCAACTGCCACTTTTTCTATATTCATTAAGAAATGATTCAAATCCCAGCAATAATCCAATGGGACCACATGAAATTAAATTAATAAAGAGAAGCTTATTAAAGTTGAAGGCAAAGTCAGTGCGAGTTTGTACATAGTAGTCAAAATTCAGCTTTACAACTAAAAGATATAGAATAACTAAAATAATCAAAAATAAAAAATATCTAATTGACTTTTTCATTTTAAATTCCCCTTTCAAAAGAATTTTAGCTAGTTTGATTTTGTTATAACCTAAATTTTATTGAACTGATTCAAGAAATATCTAAAATAGTTGAAGTAGTGAGATGAACAGATTTTAATATGCAAAAATTTATTAAAAAAACAATAAATTATAGTATTTAGTATAATTATAATAGTAATAGTTAGAATATTCAATAAAAAACATGGCAAATATCATTTTTAATAAAAAACGAATAAATATAGTCGATTATTGAACTATTACGTTGTACTATTTCTTATATACAATTCAATAATATTATCGAAAGCTTATATTTGCCATAAATTTGCCTTAAAATCCAAACAAGTTTGAAACTAACGTACTACAAAAAACTGATATAATTTAAGTATAGGAGAAAAACTGAAATAGAAATCTTATTAGAAATTAGTAGTCAATTAGTATGTTAGATTATTTAATTTAAATTAAAAGTGAAATAAGGAGGAATTTTTTATGCAGAAATTAATTTATATAGCAGATGATGAAGATAATATTAGAAATTTAGTAAAGACGTTTTTAAAAAATGAAGGTAACAATGTTGTAGATTTTAAAACTGGAGATGAACTTTTAGAACAATTTAATAAAAAAGAATGTGATTTAGTAATCCTAGACATAATGATGCCAGGTTCAAGTGGATTTGAAGTATGCACAAAGCTTCGTGAAAAAAGTACAGTACCAATAATAATGCTTACAGCAAGAGATACTGACATAGATTATATCACAGGAATAACTTTGGGAAGTGATGATTATTTTACAAAACCCTTTAGTCCTATGTCACTGGTTATGAGAGTAAAGTCTATATTTAGAAGGATTGAATTTGAGAAGAAACAGAATTATGATAAGTGTAATGATTTTTTAGACATGGAATTAAAATTTGGAGATGTAACAATAAATAAAAAAAGTAAGATGGTTACAAGTAAAAATATCAATATAGACCTTACACCAAATGAATATAATTTATTGACATATTTATTTGAAAATAGAGATAGAGCAGTCTCTAGGGATGAATTGTTAAACAAAATATGGGGATATGATATAGAAGTTGAGACAAGAGCTGCAGATGATACAGTAACAAATAGTTTATAAAACTTTATAAAAAAATTATAAAAATATAAACTATACTGCGTATGTAGAGAAATCTGCATAGGACACCACTTTAAAACCAGTAAACCCTAAAGCTCTACTACCACAATAAAGGATAGAATCAGAAACCTTTATGATGGGGAGAAATCATAACAAGTGTAGAGATGGCATAAGGTTAAATCCTAAGTGCTTATACAATGGAGATTTGGTCGCCAAGCCTAGAAATAGGAAGGTCAAACGACTAGACCGAGAGGTCGTAAAGCCCTAAGCGATTGAGGGAAGAAATGGGTGGCTCTTAACAGGTAATGCTGAAGATGAAGAAATAGTCTTTGCACGTTCTGAAAGGAAGTGGTTATTAGCGTGAGCGAAATAGCATCTACAAAGTAGCGATTGTAGATAAAAATGTATAAACTCTATAAATTAATATAAATACTTTATAATTCGTCAAATGTTAAATTAAATAAACTTGTAAAAAAAGAAACTCTCTATTTATGAGTGTTCCTGTAATTTTCACAATGGCTATAATTAGATTATAAAAGTTCTAAATCCAAGGGTAAAGTTTAATGGAAAGTATTGGTACTTGTCACTAGCAATGGAAGTTGAGGAACAAACTGATATTAAACTCACTAATGAAAGTGTTGGTGTTGATTTAGGTATCAAGGATTTAGCCATAGTTAGTAATATAGATGAGCCTTTTAAAAACATTAATAAATCAAAAGAAGTTAAAAGATTAAATAAAAAACTTAGAAAACTTCAAAGGCAAGTTTCAAGGAAATATGATATGTTGAAAAGTGGTAACACCTTTCAAAAAGGTGAGAAACTTTTAAAAACTCAAAATATCATAAAAGTTGAAAAGCAGATAAAACTTGTCTATAAAAAACTTTCTGATATTAGATTAAATCATATACACCAAACTACTAATACAATAGTGAAAACCAAGCCTTGTAGAGTAGTAGTAGAAGATTTAAATGTAAGAGGTTTATTGAAAAATAAACACTTGTCTAAATCAATTTCAGAGCAATGTTTTAATACGTTTATAACTATACTTGAATACAAATGCAAATGGAACAAAATTGAATTTGTTAAAGCAGATAGATTTTATCCAAGTAGTAAAATGTGTTCATGTTGTGGAACTATCAAAAAAGATTTAAAGTTAAAAGATAGGACTTATGTATGTCCTAATGAAAAATGTAATCTTGTGATTGATAGGGATAAAAATGCAAGTATTAATTTAGCAAATTATAAAAGTAATCGCCAGTGTGGTTACTTAAATTAGCATAGAAAATCAAATAAAAAGATTGTGCTAATATGTAGACATTGACGAGGTCGAATTTAAGCCTTTGGACTGCCATATTAAACTAGAGTAGATATTCTTATGAATTTCAAAATAGGGCAGGATGAAAAAGGAAATAAAACTATAAAAAATATAAAGTATTTATATAAATTTATAGAGTTTATACGTCAGTAAAGAGACTACGTAAAAAAATTTTAGAAACAAATATTTTAATAGAAACTGTCTGGGGATTTGGGTTTAGATTAAAGGAGAAAAAATCAGATGGAAAATGAAAATAATAAAAGTATAAAAAATCAAGTTAAATCATTATTTAAATTGAAATTTTCAAGGAAAAATATAAGTATAAAAACTAGGATTTTAGTGAGCATATTAGGTTTGACAGTAGTGGTTTTCTTGATAATATTAGTATCTTTTAACATATTGGTCAATACATATATAAAAACAACAGCAAATGAAGAACTTACAAAATCTACAGAAATGATAGAACATATGGATAGTAATTTTAAGCCTATTAAGCCTCCGCAGAATGATGGAAAGCTACCTCCTAAAGAATTATCGAACTTTATTAGAAATGTACAAGATAAGGTTAGAATGGCAGAGATGCAATCAGATGCAGATGCAATGGTAGTTGATTCTAACTATAAACTGATATTTCCAACTAGAGAGGATGATTTTTTAAAAAATATTGATGAAATGGATTTGATTAGAACTTATATTCAAAATGAAAAATTGGATTTAAATTCAGATAATAATACACGTGTTTCTACTGGAAATAGAGATTATTATATTTCCACTGTAAAAATTACTAGTATAAATGATGAACAAGATAATTATTTAATACTTTTTATAGATATATCAAAGACTTTAAATTTAGCCCAGAAGATAAATATTGTATTAATATCTGTAATGTGTTTTGCTGGGATATTGGCGATATTTACAGCTGTGATTTTATCTGAAAAAATTGCAAAACCTATAAAAGAGTTATGTGGATTTGCAAAAAAAATAGGTCAAGGAGATTTTAAAAGAAATTACTTTGATTTTTCGGATAAGGAGTTAGTAGAGCTTTCAAATGTTATGAATAAGAGTGCTGAATATCTGGATAAGTATGATAATGAGCAAAAAATATTTTTCCAAAATGCATCTCATGAACTTAGAACTCCACTTATGTCTATTAAAGGATATGCAGAAGCTATAAAGTATAATATTATAGATAGCAAACATGCAAGTGATATCATACTTGAAGAAAGTGATAGGTTAAATGATATGGTTGAAGATTTACTGTATATTTCTAAAATAGATAATATCACTAAAGATTATGAAATGGTAGAATGTGATTTAAGAGAAGTGCTTTCAAACTGTGGCTCTAGGCAAAATGTAAGAGCTATAAATAAAGGAATAAAGTTTAATTATGAATTTGAGGAAGACATGGTTCTATTTGAATGTGATGAAAAAAATATATCCAAAGCATTTATGAATCTTATAGAAAATGCTTTAAGATATGCTAAGAGTGAAATTAAAATAATATGTAAACATAATCAAAAAAATATAGTTGTAATAGTGGAAGATGATGGAATAGGAATTAATAAAGAAGATTTACCTCATGTATTTGACCGATTTTACAAGGGAGTTGGCGGAAATCATGGAATTGGATTATCAATAGTTAAATCCATTGTAAATAAGCATGGAGGTCGTATATATGTAGAAAATGGGAAAAAGGGTGCTAAATTTACTATAGTGTTTAAGTTATAAAAAAATATAAAGAGTAATTAAAGAAAATATAGTAATATTTAAAGTTGTTTTTTACATATATCTATTGTATACTGTTGAAAAAAGAAGAATATCAAGCTGACATATATTGTAAAATTTGACATTTAAAGTACGTGTTTAAATATAGATAGAGAAAGGAAAAGTAAAATCTGAGGAGTATTTAAGTTTAAAGAGACCCTTGATTTTACAAAAAATTATTTATGAAAGAACAACTGCTTTTTGATATTACAAATTTAGTAACAGTTGTGTTTGAAGCCTTTGTTGTCCATATGTTTTTATCAGATTTTTTAGGTCAAAGAGAAGAATATACAAAAGCTATAAAATATGCTAGATTGGGTTTTATGATATGTTTAGGTATTTCTAATTTAGTAACTTTAAATCCTATAGTAACAATGCCTTTAATTTTTATCCTTATTTTTTCGTCCTCATTTTTGTATGAAGGAAATATAAAGACACGATTATTTGCGACTGTATTACTAAGTTCATTTTTTATACTATCAGAAGTTGTAGTTACAAGTATCTTTGTTTTATTTATAAAAGAAGATTTTAAAATAATGTTTGAAAATAATAGCATAAGAGTATTAGCTGTAATTTTATCAAAAATTGTTTTTTTATTTATCTGTAAAATTGTTTGCCTTTTTAAAAAGGACATACATTCAGATATGCCAATAAAATATTGGCTTCCTTTACTTGTAATACCTTTATTTAGTGTATTTTTATCTATTTCTATTTTTGATATAAATAAATTTTTTCCAGCTCAAAGTTTAAAAATTTTAAACTTAATATCAAGTGTTGGTATTTTATATATCAACTTTATTGTATTTTATTTATTTAAATCTATTATAGAAAAGACTAAATTGTCTATGAAATATGAAATGCTTGAAAAAGAAGTAGTTCATAAGGAAGAATTAAGGCTTAGTAATGAGCGTTACAAAACTATTGTTGAACAGACTGATTCTGTTGTTTTTGAATGGAACATCAAGGAGAAGAAGTCATTTGTGTCTCAAATTTGGACTGAAAAATTTGGATATAGTAGTGTTTGTGAAAATATTTTTAAAGAAATTAGAGATAAAGATTTAGTTCATCATGAAGATTATAATATCTTTGAGAGTTTTTTTGAAAGTATTCAAAAGAATAACAAACATAATCAAGCAGTTTATCGTTTAAGAAAATCTAGTGGTGAGTATATTTGGTGTAGAACATCAGCAACAAATATTTGTAATAATGAGAATGAGATTTTAAAAGTTGTGGGAGTAATTGTAGATGTAGATAATGATATAAAAAAATATGAAGAATTAAAAACTAGAGCAGAAAGAGACTCCCTAACTAATGTATATAATAAAGGGGTATTTGAAAAATTAGTAGAAGAAGCTATAGTCATGAATAAAGGTGATAAAAAAGATGCTTTATTCATTATTGACTTAGATGATTTCAAAGAGATAAACGATAATTTTGGACATCCATTTGGAGATTTTGTACTAAAAACTTTTGCTGAGAAGATTCAAGCTAATTTTGATAATGAAGATTTAATTGGTCGAATTGGTGGAGATGAATTTGTGGTATATATGCGAGATTATTATACAGAAGCAAATATACATAAAAAAGCAAAAAAATTAAACAGAGTTCTTACAGATAATTACAAAGATTTAAGTTTTAGCTTTGATGCTTCTGTTAGTATTGGTATTGCAAGGTATCCTCAAAATGGAAATTCATTTTTAGAATTGTTTAAAAATGCAGATAGAGCACTTTATAATGTAAAGGCATCTGGAAAAAATTCATATTGTTTATTTGAAGAAGATATTTATATACATTAATTTTAATACAATAAAAATTTGATTAATATGTATAGTTATGTGATAGATGATTATATAAATCTTTAGAATATAATTATAACTTGGAACTACAGTTAATTTTGTGAAAATACAAAACTAGCTGTAGTTATTTTTAATTGTAAACATCACTTAGGCAAGTAGTCTATTTTTTTATTAATTTCAAGCATCCTTATAGAAATATAAATTTGAAGTATTTCATCAGCATAATTTAATGTAATACCGGTAATTTCCTTTATTTTATTAATTCTATAAAATAAAGTATTTCTATGAATATTTAAAATCTTAGCTGCCTTACTGGGGGAGTTACTGAAGTATATATATTGTTTTAAAGTTTCTAAGAAATTAGAACCATTTTTTTTATCCTCTTCCATCAATTTAGTTACAGCAGGATGATTAAGATCATATAAATCATAGTTTGCACTAAGTAGCTCGTAAAGTATATATGGTATGCTTTTTCCAAATGGAGAAAAATTTATACCATATTTTTGAGCAATTTCACTGGCTCTTTTAGCTTGATTATAATATTTATGGCTATCAGATAACTTTGAGAATTTTGAACTTATACCAGCATAAAGTGAATTTAGCTTTAAGTAATCAATAAAATCCTTATTTTCACAATCGATTAAATTAGGAATCAAGGAATCATTAATAAAAACAACTAAAGCAGATTTATATACTACACAGTTATTAGAAGGTATAAATGCACTTAAAGATTGCATAATAAAAGGTACTTTACTGTCAAAAGAATTATTATCCTTGTTTACTATTACCATTATATTTAATGAATTTGATTTAGTCCAATTTAAATAGTGAAATCTTTTACTTATAGTATCATCATCTATATATTTTTTTTCCAATAAATCAGAAAGTATATAATTAGGAATAAGTTTTTTATCTATATTAAATAAATTATTTTTTTGTAGTTCAAGAGAGATGGCTTTATTAAGTGATTCTAATAGTTTAAAGTGAAAATTCTTAAAGGGTATTTTCAATTCACAGACGGCTATATGAGCTACCTCGATTTCTTCTACACATACTGATGAAATTAGTGTGCCAAGCCAGTTATTTGGTTTATTTTCATCTTTAGTAGATTTGTTATAATATATTTTTTTGTGTATATTTTGATATTTTATGTAATTTATAGTTTCTTCATTTAAATATGTGTCACCATTAGAATCTTCATTAAGTTGCAATATATCCTTAACATTACAAGAATAAGCTAAGACTTTGAAGCTAGAATCTCTAACTATTATAGGATAGCCAAATTCCTCATATGCTATATCAATTAAATATTGTATGCCTTTATTTTCAGAGACTACATTAAAAAATTTTTGAGAAGATAAACTAATATGTATTTCTTGATTGATGACATTTAATAGTTCACTAAAAAGGTCATATTTTTCTTTTTTAGACTTTATGATACAAATATTTGAATTTAAATTGTATATTTTCAAATCACTGTTATTTTCATTCTGTATAAATATACCTAAAAAATTTATATTGGTCAAATTTACAGGAATATCCGATATATTTCCTAAATACAAACATCCTGAAATAAATTCAGTCTGCTTATTTTTATAAATATTTAAGCTGGTGATATCTATATCTTCGTCTGAAAATGGCTTTAAAACTGATATATACTGAGATATTTCTTTCATTAAATCTATTAGTTTCATTCTAAAACTCCTATAATCATATTTGATTGTGCTATAGCACAATCACTATAATATATTTTACAACAAAGTTTAAATTGTAATACATAGTTTAGATAAAATTATTTATATATAATTAGTTATATAAATTAAGAAAGATTCAAAGTAATAAAAATAATAACTTAATAAAAGGTAAATGTCTTAATAAATTCAAAAATAAAAGGAGTGTAAGACTATGGCAACAACTGAAATTGCAAATGCTAGAATATTTGATGGAGAAAAGCTCTTAGAAGCAAAAAGTATTGTTATAGAAGATGGATTAATATCATCAAAAACAACTGGTGACATTATTGTAGATGGGGAAGGATGTACTTTACTTCCAGGATTTATTGATTCTCATATACATTTAGATAGTATAAAAAACCTGGAGGATGCAACTAACTGGGGTATAACTACTATGCTTGATATGGCAACTGATAGTAAAGAGATAGTAGATTATTTGAGAAATAGAGAGGGATTAACAGATATTCGTAGTGTATATGAACCTGTAGCACCAGCAGCACATCCTCACCTTATGGGAATGGGATTTAAAGACAGTAAAATATACACTATTGAAGATGCTGAAAATTTTGCTAAGAAACAAATTAAACAAGGAGCAGATTTTGTAAAGCTTATAATAGAAGATCCAAAAACATCAAATACAGCTTTTGATTTTGAAACTATAAAAAGAGTAGTTGAAGTATCTCATGAAAATGGTAAAAAAGTATTCGCTCATGCACCTACAACTATAGCTTATGAATATGCAGAAAAAGCAGGTGTTGATGTAATAAATCACATTCCATTTATAGGTAAATTATCTGATGAGGTAATTAAAAATATAAAAGATAAAAATCTTATTTCAGTTCCAACAATAGTTATGATGGAAAAAATAGCATCAAATATAAATAAAGTCACAGGAAGAGAAGATATTAGATTAGAAACAGCAATAGAAAATACAGCAGCACTGAAAAAAGCTGGAGTAGATATACTAGCTGGTACTGATTCAAATAATGATGAAAACTCTGTCAGCATAGTAAAGCATGGAGAATCCATTCATCGTGAGTTTGAATTATTAGTTAGAGCAGGGCTTACTACAACTGAAGTACTTAAGAGTACAACAAGTTTACCAGCAAAATTATTAGAACTTGATGACCGTGGAGTAATAAAAGAGGGAAAAAGAGCCGATTTAGTAATGGTTGAGGGAGACCCAACTAAAGATATAACAGCAACTAGAAATATAGAAGGTGTATGGATAAAAGGTAAGAGAGTAAGATAGTAGCTTGAGTATTATTAGATGAATATAGGTAAAAAAATAAAAGAAATATTATACTAAAGGAGATTAAAAATATGTTATTAAAAAGACTAGAGAATAATTCTATACAAGATATAATAGATAAAAATAGTGTAAAAGAACTTATAGAATTTGAGAGATTTTGTAGAGATAATGCATTGTGGGATGAAATGAAAAAATGTTTTGCAAAAGATTCAACAGTATCAATATCTTGGTACCAAGGGAGTGGAGAAGGTTTTGTAGAAGAATCAAGTAAGATGAAGTCTTATGCACCTCATAAAGTTTATAATACAGTAGTTTGGATAAATAATAATAAGGCAGTATCAATTACAATGGCGGCTATTCATATTAGAAATGAGATAGATGGAAATTTAGTTGAACTTCAGTCAGATGTTAAGCTTGTGTATAAAACTCAAAAGATAGATGATATGTGGTATATAGTATCTATGGATGCTATATACGAAAAAGATATACTTTTACCAGTTTATCAGAATAGTGATGTCAAAGTTTCTAAGAGTGAAATAAAAAATTATAGACCAACGTATGCAAATCTTTCTTATATGTTGAGTAAGGATGGATATAAAATAAATCAAGAACTTCCTGGAATAGATAGAAAAGAAATGGTTGATAAGCTTTATGAAGATGCAGAAAGATGGTTAACATTACAAAATTGTAAGTAGAGATTCATGTGAGAGTAATGTTTACATGGTATCATACCTTCCAAGAGAGGTGGGATTGATTATGAATTTATTACTCTATAAACAGTTTACAAAGCATGCAATACTGCGAGCGGTTTTTCTTGGAGGCATGGGAATTGCATTTTTAATATTCCCTGAATTTCTTCTTGGAGGCATGTTTTATGTTATTGTTGGATATATGATTTTATGTGGTGTTTTGCGGATTGTGGATTTTATCTTAGAAAATGGTGCAAAACACCTTTTTAACTATGGAAGTCTTATTATAGCAATTTTACTTATTGTGTTTGGACTTCACTCAATAGCTTTTTCACGTTACTTAATCCACGTATCACCTGTTTATCTTGGTTCATTATTGTTGATTGAAGCAGTAGTATATTTTGTTATTACTTTGTGTGTGACTATATTTTGGCAGAAAATTATTTTGATTATTCTTGCAAGCATTGCTTTTTTAGGTGGAATTGCTGTTATAATTTTTACATTTGGATTTGGAATTGGAGGTATTTTAGGTCTTACACGAGTTTCTGGATTTGCTTCTTTGTTTTCATGTTTATATACAATTACTGCTTATTTAATTTATCAAAAATCAAAAAATAGATGGGAAAAGAAGAAAATAAAATGAATCTAATAGAATAGAAAGAAGTACCTTTACATATATAAATTGGTTAATGTTTAGAATAACTTTAAATTTATATACTTATAATTAATGGATGAAAAAGTGATAGCTATATTTAACTATCACTTTTTTATTTGTCTATATAGTTAATTTATAGAGATAAACTTATATAAAAGAGTCAAAGAATTAAATAGGGTGATTTCTGATAATTATACTAATTTAAGTTTAAGTTTTGTGTAAAAGCAAAATCAGTTGTAGTTATTTTTAAAGTTGTTTAACTTCAACTGAGATTTGAGTTATATATTCATCAATATCTCGAATACTTATATCATATAGAAGATATTCTTCATAAACAAAGTCTCCTATACGTAAATCATTATACTTAAAAAAATTTAATAGTTTTTCATAAGTTGTTTCAAGTGTATCATAACTTCCTTTATGATAAGCAGTTACATAGAGTCCTTTTGGTTTGATTGATATTGGACATTTTTTGTATTCACGATTAACTTTAGTAAACAAGTGTGAATATGACTCGAAATTTTTATTTAGTATATCCTCACCTTTAATAATCGAACCAATCAAGCAATCATCACTTAATTCATAGTTATCCATAAAATTGATACATTCATATAAGAATTTCTCTTCATCATCTCCCATAAATTGTTCTGTTTCTATAAGAGGACTTTTAACTATGTATTCTTCTTCATGTTCTTCTAAAGTAATAGTATTTATATCAATATCACAAGCTTTTTTAGTAAGTGCAATAGTGGATTCCATTAAAGTCTTAATATTGTTTAATTTTTCAATTTCATTGTTAATATCAATACTCTTTTTTTCTAAAAGTTCAATTAACAAACTAGGAGTTCGTTTATCTATATAAGTTTTAATTTCTTTTAAAGGCATTTTTATTTCTTTAAGTGATGAGATTATGCTAAAAATACTAAGTTGATGGTATGAGTAGTATCTATACCCATTTTCTTTTTTCAATTCTGGAGAGAAAAGACCTATATCATCATAATGAAAAAGTGTTTTTTTATTGACTCCACAAATCTTTGCAAACTCACCAGTGGTAAAGTAATTTTTTGAATTTTGGCTCATAATTAAAATTCCTCCTTGACTATCCTGTTACAGTATAGTTTATCATAATATTTTGTAAAGGAGTGTGAAAGTATGAAAAAATTAATTCGTTTTTTAAAACCTTATAGGATTTTAATTGTTACAATGTTAATATTTACGTTTTTGCAAACACTTGGAACTTTATATATACCAACTCTTACCGCGAGTATAGTAAATAACGGTGTAGTAAAAGGAGATATAGATTATATTGTAAAAACAGGTGTATTAATGCTAATAGTAGCAGGAATAACAGCTCTATCAGCTGTATTAGTATGTAAAGTATCAGCAAATCTTTCATCAGGATTTTGTAGAGATATTAGAGAAGCAGTATTTATAAAAGCTCAAGAATTATCAATAAATGACTTTAATAAAATAGGTACAGCATCTATGATTACTAGAAGTACTAGTGATATTACTTTAATAGGGCAATCTTTATTTATGTTTATTGAGTTGGTGTTACCAGCACCAATTATAACTATTTCTGGATTATTTTTAGCTTATTCTATAGATAGAGTAATGACAATTATTATTGTTATAATAATGGTTTTATTCATGCTGTTTGCATGCTTAGTTGGTAAAAGAGTTATCAAATTATTTAAGATAATGCAAACAAAAATGGATAATATGAATAGAGTGTTACGTGAAGCTGTAACTGGAGTAAGAGTTATAAGAGCTTTTAATAGAACTAGTTTTGAAAAGAATAGATTTGATAAAACAGCAGTGGATTATTCTCAAACAGCAATTTCAATAAATAAGATATTTGCAGTACTTATGCCTATTGTAATGTTAATAATGAATTTAGGTATAGTAAGTATTATTTGGTTTGGTGGAATAAGAGTAAGTAATGGAAATATGGAAATAGGTCATATAATGGCTTTAGTTGAGTATTGTATTTTAATTTTATTTTATCTAATCATGGCAGTAATGGTATTTATGTACATACCCAGAGCAGGGGCTTGTGCAGATAGAGTAAATCAAATATTAGACATAGTACCTGAAATTGTAGATGGAAATAATTCTGAAAATATTATTTCAGAAAGAGGGCATTTAGTCTTTAAGAATGTAACATTTTCATATTCAGAATCAGAGGAACCTGTCTTAAGCGATATAACATTTGAAACAAAATCTGGAGAAGTAACTGCAATTATAGGAAGTACTGGCTCTGGCAAATCTACGATTGCAAATGTAATACCACGTTTTTTTGAAATTCAAGAAGGTGAGATATCTATAAATGGTCAAGATGTTAAGAATATGTCTCAAAAAGAGCTTAGAGATAAAATTGGATTTGTACCACAAAAAGCATTCTTGTTTAGTGGAACAATAGAAGAAAATATAAAGTATGGAAAAGAAGATGCAAGTATTGAAGAAATAAAACATGCAGCAAACATAGCTCAAGCTGATGAATTTATTTCTAGTATGGAAGATAATTATGATTCATTTGTAGCTCAGGGTGGAAATAATTTATCTGGTGGACAAAAGCAGAGAATCTCTATTGCAAGGGCATTAGTTAGAAAGCCAGAAATATATATATTTGATGATAGTTTTTCTGCATTAGATTTTAAGACAGATAAAAAACTTAGAAGAGCATTAAAAAATGAAATTAAAGATTCAACAGCTATAATTATAGCACAACGTATAAGTACAATCATGGATGCCAATCAAATTATAGTTTTAGATGAAGGTAAAATTGTAGGTATTGGTAAACATAAAGATTTACTTAGAAAATGTGATGTTTATAAGCAAATTGCAGATTCACAGCTTAGTAAAGAAGAACTTGCATAGCAAAAGAGAAATTCAATTTGTTTATTTGGAGGTGTAATATGAGTGAAAATATAGTAGAAAAAAAAGAAGTAGATGTACTTAGTTTTGAAGATGGTATGTCAGCAGAAAAAGCTAAGGACGCAAAAAAAACTACAAAAAGACTATTAAAATATATGGCAAAACAAAAGTTTAAAATACTGACAATTTTTATTGCAGTATTAATAAGTTCAGCTCTTACGGTTTTAGTACCAATGATTATGGGAAAAGCTATTGACCAACTATTTAATGGAATAAAAACGGCAGTTCAAACTGGCACAAAATTTAGTGTAAACTTTAGTACTATGGGAGGTATAATATCAGTACTTTTAAGCTTGTATCTTCTTAGTTCAGTATTTATATATATACAACAATATATTATGTCAGGAGTTGCACAAAATTTAGTTCTTAGTATGAGAAAAGATTTAAGTGATAAGCTAAATAAACTTCCTCTTAAGTATTATGACTCACATAAAAAGGGAGAAACTCTTAGTATAGTTACAAATGATTTAGAAAAGGTTGCAGATAGCCTGCAAGAAGGATTAATGCAACTTATTACAGCAGTAGTTACGGTGATTGGTTCTATAGTTATGATGATAAACATAAGTATGTCACTTACAATAGTATCAGCTATAACATTAGGTGTTTCGCTATGCATTACTATTGTAATTGCGGGGAAATCACAAAAAAGATTTTCAGAAAACCAAAAGGCTTTAGGTGAATTAAATAGTAATATAGAGGAGATGTTTACTGGTCAAGTAGTAGTTAAGGCGTTTAGTAAAGAAGAAGATACTATTAAAAACTTTAAAATAGTAAATCAAAATCTTTATAATGCTAGTAGAAAAGCACAATTCTCATCATATTCAATATCTCCAATCATTAGATTTGTAAATCAAATTGGGTATGTGGTTATAGCAGTTGTAGGTGGTATATTTGCAGCAAATGGAACAATGACTCTTGGTAGTATACAGGCATTTATTCAATATGTAAATCAATCATCAGAGCCTACCACAGAAATATCTTATATTACAAATATGCTTCAAGCAGCAATTGCATCTGCTGAGAGAGTATTTGGAGTAATGGATGAAATAGAGGAGGTAAAAGATAAAGAGCCTTCAAAAGTTATAAATATACCTAAAGGTAAGGTAGAATTTGAACATGTTAAATTTGGATATAATGATGATTCTATTCTTATGAAAGATATTAATATTAAGTTAAATGCAGGAGGTAAGATTGCAATTGTTGGACCAACAGGAGCCGGAAAAACGACTCTTGTAAATTTACTTATGAGATTTTATGAGATACAAGAGGGTAGAATTACTATTGATGGTATTGATATAAAGGACTTAAAACGTGGAGAACTTAGAACGATGTTTGGAATGGTACTTCAAGATACATGGCTATTTAATGGAAGCATAAAAGAAAATATTGCATACAGTAAATCAGATGCTACAATGGAAGATGTTGTAAGAGCAGCAAAAGCAGCAAGAGTAGACCATTTTATAAGGACTTTACCTAAAGGATATGATACTATATTGACTGAAGATGCTTCTAATTTATCTCAAGGTCAAAAGCAACTTTTAACAATTGCCAGGGCAATACTTTCAGACCCATCAGTGTTAATTCTAGATGAAGCAACTTCTAGTGTAGATACTAGGACAGAAGTTGAAATTCAAAAGGCTATGAATAACTTGATGAGAGGAAGAACTAGCTTTGTTATCGCACATAGATTATCAACTATTCGTGATGCAGATTTAATATTAGTAATGAAAGAAGGTACTATTATTGAACAAGGAAGCCATAAAGAGCTTCTTGAGAATAAAGGATTTTATGAGGAACTTTATAATAGTCAATTTTCAAGAGAATATGATGAAGAAGTTGTATAATTTAATGGAAGATTCATAATCTATATTCCATGATTTTTAGAGAATAAATCCAACTCAATGACTTACTTTGAAAATAAGTAACATGAATAAAGGCTATGTAGAATACAAAATATTGGTGTATTCTATATAGCCTATTTATTTTGTCATTACAATGTAAAGTTTAAGCATGAGATAAAATTGGAAACATTAAATTATCTGGAAAACTTTCTTTGCCACATATATGCCATAAAGATGCACTTATTTTACGGAGATTTAACAAAGCCGAGTAAAGTATACTCTAAATATAAAATAAATCAAATATAGTTAAGAAATTGAGAGGTGATAAAAATGGATAAAAAGTTAAACTACAGATTTGAAATGAAACATAAAATAACTGAAGCGGATGTGTTAGCTTTGAAATCAAGACTTTATCCAATAATGAAAAAAGATGCAAATGCATCAAAAGATGGAAAATATCTTATTAGAAGTTTATATTTTGATACACCAGAAGATAAAGCTCTTCTTGATAAGTTAAATGGTGTTGCAATAAGAGAAAAGTTTAGAATAAGATTTTATAATAATGATTGTTCTTTTATAAAATTAGAAAAAAAAATAAAGCACTATAATATGACATCAAAGCTGTCAGCTAGTTTAACTAAAAAAGAAGTATTGAAGATATTAAATAATGATATTGAATTCTTAAAAGAATCAACAAACTGTTTATTAAGGGAGTTTTATCTAAAGATAAAATGTGAAAGATTGGAGGCAAAAAGTATAGTCGATTACGATAGAGAAGCTTTTGTTTATCCAGTTGGGAATGTAAGAGTGACAATTGATAGTGACATTAAAACTGCTGTAAACTCAACAGATTTATTTAATAAAGAATTGCCAACTGTTTCAGTTATTGACGAAAATATGACTGTATTGGAAGTTAAATATGACGAATTTATACCAGACTTTATAAAAGATTTAGTTCAAATTAATAAGACTACTTCTACAGCTGTTTCAAAGTATGCATCAAGTAGGTTATATACATAAGAATAAAAATTTAAGATTTAGATAAAGACATGTTTAAATAAAATTTAAAGAAAAAACGAAGAAATAGGAAGGATGATTTTAATTATGACATTTAACGATATTTTTAAGTCAAGTTTTATAGAAAACGTATCAGGTTTTTCATTTGTGGATAGTGCTTTAGCTCTAGGCTCAGCATTTTTAGTAGGTTTGTTTATATATATGGTTTATAAGAAGACATATATGGGAATTATGTACTCTCGACCATTTAATGTATCACTTGTAGCACTCACTATGCTTACAACTTTTGTAATATTGGCAGTTACATCAAATGTAGTCTTATCTCTAGGTATGGTTGGGGCTTTATCTATAGTAAGATTTAGAACAGCAATTAAAGACCCAATGGATTTAGTATTTCTATTTTGGTCATTGGGTTCAGGTATAGTTTTGGGTGCAGGTTTAATTCCATTAGCTGTAATGGGTTCAGTAATTATGGGATTAATTTTAATCTTCTTTTCAAACAAAACAATCTCTGAAACACCATATATATTAATGGTAAATTGTAATAATGAAGATTCAGAAGACATTGCAACTGACAAAATCAAAAGGGTATTTTCTAAATATCAAATAAAATCAAAGAGCGTGACACCAGAAAAAGGAATAGAGTTGGTGTTTGAAGTTAGAATGAAAGATGGAGAAACAAGTCTTATAAATGATTTAAGTCAAGTAGATGGAGTTACTAATGCAGTTCTTGTAAGTTACAATGGTGATTATGTAGCATAGAGAGGAGTAATCTTTTATGAAAGATAAAAAACTTACCCTTCTTATCTCATTTATGGTTGTATTTTTATGCGCAATAGTTGGAATATACAGTATATCTGGAAATAAAGGTGTTGATTTATATAGTGATGCGTATATTGAAAAATATTTTGATAGAGATAAAGTTATGGAAATTAATATAGAAATAGATGATAGTGATTTAAAAGATATGAATGAAAATGCTATAAAAGAAGAATTTAAAGTTGCAAAAGTAACCGTAGATGGTGATGCATATGGAAATGTTGGAATCAGGACTAAAGGAAATTCAAGTCTTACATCTGTAGCAAATAGTGATAGTGATAGATATAGTTATAAGATTAATTTTGATAAATATAACACTAGTAAAAGTATGGAAGGGCTTACTCAATTAAATCTTAATAACTGTTACTCTGACCCCTCTTATATGAGAGAGTTTATAACATATAGTATTTGTGAAGATATGGGATTAGCTACTCCAGAATTTGCATATGCAAAGGTTTCTATAAATGGTGAATATCATGGTTTATATTTAGCAGTGGAAGGATTAAAAGAATCTTATCTTGAAAATAACTTTGGAGATGTAACAGGTGATTTATACAAGTCTGATGAAGGCGCTTCATTGCAGTACAATGGAGATGATTCAGAAAGTTATTCAAATTTAATCGTTGAAAGTGATAAAAAAACAGCTGATTGGTCTAAGGTCACAAAACTATTAAAATCTCTAGATACAGGTGAAGACATTGAAAAGTATCTTGATGTAGATTCTGTTCTTAAAAATATAGCAATAAATACAGCTTTGTTAAATCTCGATAGCTATCAAGGTAATTTTGCTCACAATTACTATCTGTATGAGCAAGATGGAGTATTTTCTATGTTACCATGGGATTTTAATATGTCATTTGGTGGGTTTGGTGGTACTGGTAAAAGCGGAGATGGGCAATCAATATATATTGATGAACCAACGACAAGTAATTTAGAAGACAGACCTCTAATATCTGCATTATTAAAAAATGAGACATATAAAACAAAATACCATGAATATCTAGAAGAGATAGTAACAAAATATTTAGGTTCAGATTATCTAGAAAATATGACAACAAAAGTACATGACTTAATAGTATCATATGTAAAAGAAGACCCAACAGCATTTTATACATATGAAGAATTTGAAAAAAATATAACATCTTCAATTGAAAGTTCTAATGATGATAAAGGTGGTAATAAGGGCTTTGGCAATCAAGAATTTAATAATAAAGATTCTAATGATGAAAATAACGAAAATAAAAGTGATGAAAAAGAAGTCAATGCGGAACTTACTTTAAGTGAAACTAAAAATAATGCAGATAGTCAAGCTGTAGACAATAATGAAGATAAGAATAATACAAATAACAAAGATAGTACAAATAACAATGAAAGTGACGATAAGAGTAAAGAAAATTTAGAAAGTCCTATGGGTAAAGGAGGAAAATCAATACCAGGAGTTTTAGAGGTAGCAGAAAGTATGAGTAAAACAATAAAAGCTCAATTAAGTGGAGAGTCTTCTTCAACGAAGGAAACCTCTGATAGTGAGAATTCAAGTGATAATAAAGACATGAAAGAAGCTGATGAAGGTATGAATGGAATGCCAGAACCACCTGAAGGAATGGATGGTAATACGCCGCCAGGTATGGGAAATATGGATAAAGGCGATACGAATAATAAGCAAAATGGTAATATGAAAATGGATAGAAATCAAGGTAGTCCAAAAGAAGCTGGAAACTTTGGAGGCAAAGGAGGAGGTTCTATGAGTAAAACAACAGCATGCTCTAAATTGGTTTTAGGCGGAACTTCTATGTTAGTTATGTCGGTTATGTTAGTATGTATATCAAAAATAAATAGAAGAAAATTTATAAAGTCAAAATAAAATAAAAATAGATAAATACTGATACTGTTAAGTGCAACTACTTTCTTAACAGTATTTTTTTGCTTTATATTAATTTAAAATCTCACATTAGGTTTTACTATTTCATTATAAATAGGCCTAAAAAAGATTTTAAAATATAGAATTTCAACATAGAAATATATAAATTATCTCTTCGAAAAAATAATCTGAAAATTTGTAACCAAATTGTAATAAAATGGTAGTTATTTAGCATAAAATGATGTATCATAGAGTTGTATTATAAAATTTATAAAATAGGATTTTTGTATGAAAACTGCTGACTTTTGGTATTTAAGGTGAGTAGTTAAATTATGTTTAGGAGGGGTAGATTTTGTTACAAAAAGTATTATGGAAATTTTCAAAGCTGGTTTTAGGTCTATTTATATGTTCAATTGGTATAGTATTGACGATAAATTGTAACCTTGGTTTATCTCCTTGGGATGTGTTTCATCAAGGTCTTTCAAATCATGTAGGAATAACTATAGGGACTGCCTCTATAATTGTAGGCTCTATAGTAGTTATAGCTGATGTTATTCTTGGTGAAAATGTAGGATGGGGAACTGTATTTAATATGTTATTAATTGGCTTTTTTATGGATTTACTTCTATACACTAACTTAATTCCAAAGACTGATAGTGTATTAATAGGAATAATTATGTTGATTTTAGGTTTGGGGCTTTTAGCTCTTGGAATGGTATTTTATATGGGAAGTGGTCTAGGAAGTGGACCTAGAGATGGTTTGATGGTTGCTCTTCAAAAGAAAACAGGAAAATCACTTAACTTAATAAGAGGAACTATAGAAGTTGGTGCATTAATAGTTGGATTTTTCTTAGGTGGAAAAGTTGGTATAGGAACTATAATAAGTGCATTTGGCCTAGGATATCTTACACAAATATTATTTAATTTGTTTAAATTAGATTGTAGTAAAATTAAACATAGATTTATAATAGATGATATAAAATTTATAAAATTATATATGAGTGGAGATAAAAAACCTGCCACTCAAAATATGGCTAAATAGTCCTATAAAGAATTAATTAAGAGTATATAGTAATTATAAATAAAAATTTTCTTGTAAATATATAAAATTTCAAATATTAAAAGATATGGATTGCTAAAAAACTATAAAATATAGATTTTTAGCAATTTTTTATTTACTTAACATATTCTAAGACCTTAAAAGCTTTTATATATGTTAGATGAATTGATTTATTTATAATTAGAGATACTAAACTTTATAGATATTAATATAAACACATTCAAATTGTGTATTTTCAAAGCCTTTAAAATACTTGTATTTATTCTAACTAAAAAAATAAAAAAATTAGCAAAAAAGTCTTGTATTATATCTGAATTTTATATATAATTACCTATGTTGTTTACAAATTTTAAACTCAATGTTTAGTAAACAAAATGTTTAGTAAAATAAAACACAAATTAGGAGGTGCAACATGGATATAGGTGAAAAGATAAAAAGATTAAGAACAGAAAAACAACTGACCCAGGAAGAGTTAGCTAATAGATGTGAATTGTCAAAAGGATTTATTTCTCAACTAGAAAATAACTTAACATCACCATCCATAGCTACCCTTATAGATATACTTGAGATATTAGGTACAAATTTAAGGGAATTTTTTAATGAAATAGATGACGAAAGAATTAGTTTTACAAAAGAAGACATGTTTGAAACTGAAGATGAGGACTTAAAATATAAATTAAAGTGGTTAATTCCAAATTCACAAAAAAATGAAATGGAGCCAATAATAATAACATTGTATCCAGGTGGACAATATAAAGAAGAAAAGCCACATGAAGGTGAAGAATTTGGATATGTACTAGCAGGTTCAATATATGTTCATATAGGCGAAAAGAAAAATAAGGTAAAAAAAGGAGAAAGCTTTTACTTTAGACCAAGAGCAAATCACTATATATCAAACGAAGGAAAAACGACAGCAAAAGTGATTTGGGTAAGTACGCCACCATCATTTTAGAATAGAGGTGTTTAATAATTGGTAGAAAATATAATAGAATTAAGAGATATATCTAAGCATTATGAGGAACTTACTGTTTTAGATAATTTCAATTTAGATATAAAGAAAAATGAGTTTTTAACTTTACTTGGGCCAAGTGGATGTGGAAAGACTACTACATTAAAAATAATAGCAGGGTTTGAGTATGCTGATGATGGCAAAGTTTTATTTGAAGGTAAAGAAATAAATAATTTACCACCATATGAAAGACAAGTAAATACAGTCTTTCAAAAATATGCTTTATTTCCACACATGGATGTATATGAAAATGTAGCTTTTGGCTTGAAAATTAAAAAAACTCCAAAAGATATAATAGATACTAAAGTAAAAGAAGTTTTAAAACTTGTTGCATTAGAAGGATTTGAAAGACGACAAGTAGACTCATTAAGTGGAGGTCAACAACAAAGAATTGCAATAGCAAGAGCTTTAGTAAATGAACCAAAAGTGTTGTTGTTAGATGAGCCACTTGGAGCATTAGATTTAAAATTAAGACAAGAAATGCAAATAGAATTAAAAAGAATTCAAAAAAAGTTAGGAATAACATTTGTATTTGTAACTCATGACCAAGAAGAAGCTCTTACTATGTCAGATACTATTGTTGTAATGTATAAAGGTAAAATACAACAAATGGGTACACCTCAAGACATATACAATGAACCTAAAAATTCATTTGTAGCGAAGTTTATAGGTGAAAGTAATATATTTGATGGAATTATGATGGAAGATTATAAAGTAAATTTCTGTAAGAGAGAGTTTGAATGCGTAGATAAAGGATTTGAAAAAAATGAAAATATAGAAGTAGTAATAAGACCAGAAGATATAAAAATGGTAAAGCCAGAAGAAGGAATGTTAAAGGGGAAAGTTACATCTACAGTATTTAAAGGAGTGCACTATGAAATAGAATTAAATGAAAATGGAAGATTGTGGATACTTCATAATACCAAAAATGCTGAAGTTGGAGTAGAACTAGGCATGGATATATATCCAGAAGACATCCATATAATGAGAAAAGAGAGTAACTAATATGAAGAAGAAATCTTTTTTAGCATATCCATATGTAGTTTGGAGTGCGATATTTGTAATAATTCCTTTAATACTAGTAGTATTTTTCAGTTTTACAAAAGACTCAAGTACAGGTTATGTGTTTACACTTGAGAATTATAAAGAAGTAATAGACCCTATATATATTAAAGTATTTGCTCGCTCTATTCTTTTAGCAGGAGTAGCTACATTGATATGTCTTGTAGTTGGTTATCCAGTGGCATATATAATTTCAAAAGCTCATGTAAGTAGAAGAGGTTCATTAATACTGTTGTTTATTCTTCCTATGTGGATGAACTTTCTTTTAAGAACATATGCATGGGTAGCTATATTAGGAAAAAATGGACTTTTAAATACGTTTTTAGGATGGTTTGGAATACAGCCATTAGCAATTTTGTATACTAATGTTGCTATACTTTTAGGTATGGTATATAACTTTTTACCATTTATGGTTCTTCCAATATATACAGCACTTTCAAAGATGGATAATGATTTAATAAATGCTGCTCATGACTTAGGTGCAAATAACATGACAGTATTTAGAAAAATTATATTTCCTTTGAGTCTGCCTGGGGTAATGTCTGGAATAACTATGGTATTTATGCCAGCAGTTACTACTTTTGCAATATCAAGACTGCTAGGTGGAGGCAAAATAATGTTAGTTGGAGATTTGATTGAACAACAATTCACAGTTGTTGGAGATTGGAACTTTGGCTCAGCTATATCAATATTTATGATGATAGTAATATTAATATCCATGTCGATAATGTCAAAATTTGGAGATGAATCTGACAAAGAAGGTGGTGGGTTACTATTTTAAAATTAAAGAAAATAACTTCTAATATATATTTAGCATTAGTATTCTTATTTTTGTATGCACCCATATTTGCATTGGTACTATTTTCTTTTAATGATTCAAAATCAATGGCAAGATGGAATGGATTTACATGGAAGTGGTATGGTCAATTACTTCAAAATGAAAGTATAATGAGTGCTTTATATTACACTGTTGTGATAGCTATATTAGCATCCGTAATATCAACAATAGTAGGAACTATAAGTGCTATAGGAATACATAAGATGAGAGGGAAGAGTAAAAAATTAATACTGAATGTAAACTACCTTCCTATTTTAAATACAGAAATAGTTACAGCAGTAGCCCTTATGAGTCTATTTGTATTTGTAAAAATGGAATTTGGTTTTACAACAATGTTATTAGCACATATAATGTTTTGTTTGCCATATGTTATACTTTCAGTTTTACCAAAAATGAAGCAATTACCTGATAATATAGAAGATGCAGCTATGGACTTGGGAGCAACACCTATGTATGCTCTTAGAAAAGTAATTTTACCACAAATAAAACCAGGTATAGTTTCTGGATTTTTAATTGCATTTACTATGTCAATAGACGACTTTATAATAAGTT
Organism: Clostridioides sp. ZZV14-6009; assembly: GCF_020658095.1. Taxonomy (NCBI): domain Bacteria; kingdom Bacillati; phylum Bacillota; class Clostridia; order Peptostreptococcales; family Peptostreptococcaceae; genus Clostridioides; species Clostridioides sp. ZZV14-6009. The sequence goes on along the minus strand of NZ_JAGWDG010000017.1, from coordinate 11,079 downwards.
TCTTTAATGCTGGAAATGGTGTAAGTAATCTTTCTATAGAAATCTATGGAATGGCTCGAAGAGGTATAAAGCCTGAAATAAATGCATTATCAACGATAATGTTTGCAGTGGTTTTAGGATTACTTCTATTGGCTAATAAAAAAGAATCTATAGTAAGGGGGACTAAATAATGATTAAGTTTAAGAAAATAATATCCCTTGTAACTGTAGGTATGATTACAGCTACTTTATTTACAGGATGCAATAAATCAACAGATTCTACAAAGGTTCTAAATGTATATAATGTTGGTGATTATATAGATGAATCTCTTATAGATAAGTTTGAAAAAGAAACAGGAATAGAAGTTCAATATTCAACTTATGATACTAATGAAATGATGTATCAAAAGGTTAAGAGTGGTAGTACTCATTATGATTTAGTTTTTCCATCGGATTATATGGTGGAAAAAATGAAAAATGAAGGTCTTTTGGAAAAAATAGATTTTAAAAACATACCTAATATGAAGTATTTAGATAAGAGTTTTTTAAATCCTGTATATGATGAAACTAACGAATATAGTGTTGCATATATGTGGGGTACTCTTGGAATATTATATAATAAAAAAGAAGTTAAAGAGCCTATAGATAGTTGGAATATACTTTGGAATCCAAAATACAAAGGAAACATGATGATGTTTGACTCTGTTAGAGATACTATAGGGATAACTCTTAAAAAATTAGGATACAGTATGAATAGTGTAAATCCAAAAGAAATAAATGAAGCAAAAAATCTTTTAATAAAGCAGAAGGATTTAGTCCTAGCATATGTAAACGATGAAGGAAAAGACAGATTATTAGGTGGAGAAGTCGCAATGGGGATGTTGTATTCTGGAGATGCAGTTACATTGATGGATCAAAATCCTGACCTTGACTATGCTATACCTAAAGAAGGTACGAACAAGTGGGTGGATGCTATGTGTGTACCTACAACAGCACAAAATAAAAAAGAAGCTGAGTTATTTATAAACTTCTTGTTAGACCCAGAAAATGCAAAAGTAAATGCTGAATACATTGGATATTCAACACCTAATACAGGAGCACTAAAGTTATTGGACCCAGAAATAACTAGCAATCCTGTTGCATATCCATCTAAAGATGTGCTTGCTAAATGTGAAACTTTTGAAGATATTGGTGAAAATATCAAGTTATACGATAAAGCTTGGATAGAGTTAAAATCAAAATAGAGTATTATTTATTTAATAATATTTACTTAATAAAACTGTTCTTATTTAGAAATTATTTTCTAATTATTGAACAGTTTTATTTTTTTTACTTATATCTATATATGTATATGTTATAGATATATATAATTTATTTACTATGAATACATACATGATAATTATTTTGAAGATAAGCAAATAGAGAACATTAATGTTAAATATTTGTTTGTTTTTTTATTATTTATATACATATATAATTTAATTTATTTTTACTAAGTTAAAAAATTATTTGCATATTGATTTTAATAATAATTAGAAAAAATGGGCAACTTAATAAAATAATTGGAGGTGTAAATTTATAAAAAATGAATGGGACAAATAAAAAGATAGATTTATTAATGTTAAGTTTGTTTGTTTTTATATTTTTAATTGTTGGGATAGTAATACTATCTATTAGAACAGAAAATAAATTGAATGTATTTATAATGTTATCAGTTATTTTTTTTATAATAATGTTAACTTATTTATCAAACTCAGTAGTTGGTTTAATAACAAGTTCAATAATTATATTTATATATACGTCCTATATTTTATATAACAATATTACTCATAATATAGATATTGAGTTTATATCATATATATGGATAATAGCAGTACCAATATCTTCAATTATAATGGGAAATATAAATAAAAATATAAATGAATTACAACTTACAAATATAAAATTAACTGAACAATATGAGGAACTAGTAACTATAGATAATGAAACTGGGCTTAGAAACTTAAAAATTTTTTATAATGATGTAAATATGGAAATAAGTAAGTCAGTCAGACATACTACTACTTTTTCTCTTATGATAGTAAAACTACCATATTATGAAAACCTACAGACTATATTTGGTGAAAGTAAAACTAACAAAATAGTAAAATATATTAGTTCAAATATTGTAGAGTGTACAAGAAATGAAGATATAATATACAGTTTACAAAAAGATATGATAGGAATACTGATGCCAAACACAGCATTAGAAGGTTCAAAGGTTGTTAGAGATAGAATAAAGAAGAGGATAAAAGAGTTAAACTTAGATTTAAATGATAAAGGAAAATATGTAAATATAGATGTGAAAATTGCAATTTTAGAGTATAGAGATACTTTTGGAGATAGTATAAATTTTAAGAATATGGTTGAAGAGGAATTGCAGTATGATGTTTAAAACTTACAATAAAAATTTATCTAAAGTATTAATTGTGCTTTTAATAGTATTGATAATGTCAAATTTTAATATACACTCATATGCACTAGAAACTTATTCTAATACAAATAAGGTATTGGTTATCTATGATTCTAAGAAAGAAACATCTTACAATCAAGACATATTGAAAATTGTAAGAACTCTATTAGGTAGATTTAGCTCAAATATCGAGTTATTAAAATTAAGCAACTATGATAATGAGATAAATAAAACTTATTATAGTCATATATTTATTATAGGGATAAATGAAAATTCATATATTAATGATGAAAAAACTAACATCTTAATTAATTCATTAGATTCCTATAAAGGAGTCATCTGTTGGTTAGGATATGGTATAGAAAATCTGTTGGAATATAAGAAATATAATTTAGAATATGTAAAAAAAACAAATAATATAAACAGTGTAACCTATAAAGGTAAAGAGTATAACTTAGATGAACACCATTTATTTAATATTGTAAAATCAACAGATAAAAGCAATAAAATTATAGGAACTATTAGTGATACAGTAAATGAATATCCGTATATTGTAAATGACAAAAATCTTTTCTATGTGTCAAAGTTGGATTTAGATGGTGTTTTATTTTATATATTTTGTGATTCACTAAATGATGTGTTTGATATTGAAACCTTCAATAATGGTCGCATATTTGTAAGAATAGAAGATGTACATGCATTTAGAGAACCAAAAGAATTAATAAAAATAGCTGATTATTTAAGCAATAAGAACATACCATTTACAATTGCTTTAATACCAGCTTATGTAAATCCTAAAAATCATAGAATAACTACTTTATCAGAAAGCCCTGAGATTGTTAAAGCAGTAAAATACATGCAAGATAAGGGTGGTACAGTGATATTACATGGATACACTCATCAATATAAAAATGAAGAAGTTTCTGGAGAAGGATATGAATTTTGGGATGGGGAAAAAGATGCTCCATTAAAAGAAAATATGACAATTTTTGTGAAAGATAGAGTTTTAAAAGGGCTTAGAATATGTATAGAAAATGGGATTTATCCTCTTGCATTTGAAGCTCCTCATTATGCAATAGAATCTGAAGGATATAAAGAATTAAAAAAATATTTTTCTACTTATGTAGGACAACATCAAAATAATGATAAAAAATTTAGCACAAATACATATCCCTATGTTATTAGGGATACAGAAGAGTTTAATATATTTGTACCTGAGAATTTGGGATATATAGACCCAGAGGATAAGTTTACTTTTCAAAATATAAAAGAAAATTTAGATACAGTATCTATTGTCAGAGGCTTTAGTGGCGGTTTTTTCTTTCATTCGTATTTAGATATAAAATATTTGAAAGATACAATAGAATACCTAGAAAAACAAAATATAGAGTTTATGGATTTAAGAGATTTTGATAATTGGGTAAAGGTTGATGAGATACAAATAAGAAATGATGGTAATGAAATTAAAGTCAACTATGATAGAAATTTAGAAAAAAATAAAGAAGATGAAACTAGGTTTAAATCTATATCTAAAATCAGCAAAATCTTAATATCAATAGTATCCATAAGTGTTTTAGTTTTTGTAATTATATTTATGTATTTTAAAAAAATAGACAAAAAGAAATTTTTAAAATAAAAAATTTTAGATTAAGTTCTAAGATTTAAAAAGATTTTAGGAGAATTTTATGAGAGGATTAAATGTATCAGAGTATCTATTTATATTTAGTTTATTTAGTATATGGTCTTTACTACTTATAAATATAGTTTTAGCTATGGGGGGGTATTTATTTTATTTTAGGAACTTTGATAAAAAAATAAAAAAAATTGATAGATATCCAATGGTATCAATACTTGTTCCTGCTCATAATGAAGCCAAGGTAATAGGTAGGACTGTGGAATCTTTACTACTACTTAATTATCCTAAAGATAAAATGGAACTTATTGTGATAAATGACAATTCTTCTGATAATAGTAGAGAAATTTTAGAAAGCATAAAGAATAAATATAAAAATTATAATTTTACTATTATAAATACAGATAGCATAACTGGAGGTAAGGGAAAATCAAATGCATTAAATATTGGATATAAAATTTCAAAAGGAGAGTTTATAGCAGTCTATGATGCAGATAATACTCCAGATAGAGATGCACTTAGGTATTTAATACAAACAATAGTTCTAGATGATGAATTAGGTGCTGTTATTGGAAAGTTTAGAACCAGAAATAAAAGTAAAAATCTATTGACGAAATTTATAAATATAGAAACTTTAAGCTTTCAATGGATGTCTCAAGCTGGTAGATGGCAATTATTTAATTTATGTACAATACCAGGAACTAACTTTATATTGAGAAAAAGTATTATAGAAGAAATTGGGGGATGGGATAGCAAAGCAATTGCAGAAGATACAGAAATTAGCTTTAGAATATATAAGTTAGGATATAAGATAAAACTTGTGCCACAGTCAATAACATGGGAGCAGGAACCAGAAACTATTAAAGTTTGGATAAAGCAAAGGACTAGATGGGCAAAAGGTAATATATACGTTTTAATGAAATATATAAAAAATATATTTAAACAAGGGAAAAATAAAATTGTATTTGATATAGCCTACTTTTTTTCTGTATATTTTCTATTTTTAACATCTGTTATTATCTCAGATATTTTATTTGTCTTAAGTGTATTTAAATTAATAGAGATTTCTATTCCAATCAACTTTATCATAATATGGATACTATCGTACATTTTATTTATCATAGAAGTGAGTATAAGCTTAACTATAGAAAAAGGTGAGGCTACAATCGAGAATATATTTATAGTAGCACTTATGTATTTTACATATTCTCAACTATGGCTATTTGTTGCTATAAAAGGAATGGTAGAGTATTTAAAAGATATAATTTTTAAAAGAGAGGTCAAATGGTATAAAACGGAAAGATTTTAATTCATGTACAGGAGGTATTAATATGAAAAAATTTGTTGTATTAATTGTATCTTTAGTATTGTTTTTTTCAAATATCGCATTTGTAGATGAAGTAAAAGCTGATGAAACTAAAGTCAAAAATTATAAGTTTGAAAGAGATGTAACTATTGATGGAGTTATAGGGAGCAATAGTACTTTTTTTGAAGTAAACAAAAATTGGGACGTTGAGGAAGTGTCATTTAATCTTAATTTTAGTAAGAGTCAAATATTAAATGGAGATGTTTCAAGTTTAACTATCTTAATAAATAATGTACCAATAAAATCAATTAAACTAAATGCCAAAAAAGATTATAAAGATACACTAAAAGTATTAATACCAAAAGAATATATAATACAAGGATATAATGAAATAAAAGTAAAAGCATATAAAACAATATCTGATAAAATATGTCAAGATGATTCTAACACTGGAAACTGGATGGTTATTCATAAGGAATCTTATACATCAATTAGATATAAGCAGAAAAAATTGGGCAATTCAATAAATGAGTATCCATATCCATATATAGAAATTGAAGAAAATTTTAAATTAGACACAACTTTAGTAGTTCCAGATAATATGAGTAGGGGTGAATCTACAGCTGTGTTTAATTTAGCATCGGAATTTGGAAAAATAACACAGAACGATAAGTTACAGTTTGATGTTAAATTATATTCAGAAATGAAGAACTGGTCAGATGATAACATTATATACATTGGTAAACCTGAAAATACGGCAGAAGAAATTTTAAATATTCTAAGTGCAAAGGAACAAACTTTATTATCTTCAAATTGTATAATTAAACAGATAAATTCTCCATACAACAATAATAAGAAGATGTTAGTAGTAATAGGTAGTAATGAAGAAGATTTAATAAAAGCATCAAATTTATTGATAGACAATAGACTTTCTAATCAAATTTTATCATCATCAATACTTGTAAATAAAGATACTAATATAAAGACTGCTGGTGAACAAGAATTAAATTTAGGTCATATGACTTTAGAAGACCTAGGATATACAGATATTTTGCTGGAAGGTGCATTTAGTCAACAAGCTTTATTTGATGTTAGAATACCAAAAGGTAGAAAGTTAGATAATGGCTCAAAGATTGTTTTAAATTTAAGATATTCTGATAATTTGGATTTTGACAAATCATTAGTTACAGTGTATATAAATGATGTTGTCGTAGGAAGTAAAAAATTAGATAGGGCATATTCAGATAATGACAAACTAGAATTAAAAATACCTAAAGATATAGATAATAAAAACTATTATCAAGTTAAGCTGGTGTTTAATTTAAGTATAAAAAATTTAAATTGTGTTACAAGAGAAAGTAATAATCCTTGGGCATATGTGTCAAATAGCTCTTATTTGGAACTATCAACAAAAGAGAATCAGTCACTGAGTTTTGAAAGTTATCCATATCCATTTGTTAAGAATGATAAGTTTAATGATTTAACTGTGATAATGCCAGATTATTCAGGGTCCCAAGCAATGACATGGATGTCCAGACTAGGTGTTAATTTAGGTGCAAATATGAATTCGCATGAGGGAAACATAAATGTAATTAGAGGTAAAGAGTTTAGCAATAAATATAAAGATACGAATATTATAGTTTTTGGAGTACCACTTAACAGCTCTGTTATAAAGATGATAAATAGCAACTTAAATATAAAGTTCAATAAAAACTATTCTAACTTTTTATCAAATGATAAGATAAGCTTTATTGACGATTATGGTAAAAATATTTCATCAATACAATTGATAAAATCACCTTACAATAATCAAAAAAATATTATGGTAATAAGTTCAATAGATGAAAAAAATTTATATTTAGGAATGGATTATTTATTAAATAAAAGTCAAGTGAATGATTTAAAAGGAGATACATTAACAATTGATGAATATGGAGAAGTAAAAGATTTAACGTATAATACAAAAATAAATAAAGAAATAAAAGATTCGAGTAGAGAATTGAATATAAGTAAAACAGCTAAAGTTTTTTTTGTTGTTTCTTTTATTGTTATAGTTGTAGCTGTAATTCTATCAATGTTATTTATTAAGAAATATAAAAGAAGATAATACAGTAAACGTATTATTTTAAAATGAGGTATATGATTTGAATAAAAATGTAAACAAATTTAAATTTAAGAAAAATATTTTAATCTTAGGAATTATTTTAACTTTTATATTTATAATTTATTTTGTAAATGTTGAATTAAAAAATAGAAGTTTAGTAAATAGCCAGTATGAGGGCAAGATTAAATCAGCCAATTTATCTATAGATTATGAAATAAATCAAGTTATGAAGGATATAGATAAGCTAGGATTGAATACAATAAATGTACCTATAGTTATAAATGTGGATGATATTAATTCTTATATCATGTCAATAGATAATAATAGCAAAAAAAAGGCAATTAAACTAATAAAAAAATTAAATAAGAAGGGTATTTCCACAATATTAGAAGCATATCCATGGATAAAAAATGGAGAGTTATATGAGACCGATTGGAATCCTATGAATAAAAAAAGATTTTTTTATAACTGGCAAAATACTGTATTAAATGAACTTATAGAAGATGTATCAAATCCATTGAATGTAAAGGTTTTAAATGTAGGCTCTAATTTTGTATACTTAGAAGAATATCAACAAAATTGGGGTGAAATAATAGATTTTGTACAATCAAAATTTGATGGTCTTGTAACATATAGAACTAATTGGTGGTATACGAGAAAAGGTGATTTAAATAGTAAATTATCTTATGAACAAAAACTAAATAATAATTTTTTTGATAAGTTAGACTTTATATCCATAGCAGCGTATTTTGAGTTAAGTGATAAATCTGTCAATACAGTTGATGAATTGGTTTCTGCTCTACATTCATCTACTGTGAATAATAGAGGACAAAATATAAAAGAAGAGCTATATAATCTTTATAAGGTTCATCGTAAACCGATATTTTTTGGAGAATTAGGTTTTTCAAATAGAGAAAATGCAAGCTCTCAACCATGGAATCATGTTCCTTCAGAAATTATAAATGATGAAGAACAAGCAAGATGCTTTGAAGCATATAGGCGAGTTTTTGAAAAAGAAGATTGGATAAATGGTTTTTCTGTATTTTGTGTAGGTAAAATTGATGAAGAAAAAAACTTTTATCCATCAAAAGAGAGTATAAAGATTATTAAATCTTGGTATAAATAAACTTGTTATATAAATAGACAATTATAGTATATAAATAGTTGATTAGGAGAGATATAAATGGATGACATCAAGGTTATGACTGTATTTGGAACTAGACCTGAAGCTATCAAAGTAGCTCCTTTAATTAAGGAACTTGAAAAAAGAGAGCATATAAACAGTATTGTGTGTGTGACAGCACAACATAGAGAAATGCTTGACCAGGTTATAGAAACTTTCAATATAAATGTAGATTATGATTTAGACATAATGAAAAAAGGGCAAAGTTTAAATGATATAACATGTAAAGTTTTAAATGAACTTCCCATGATTATAGATAAAGAAAAGCCAGACATAATCTTAGTACATGGAGATACAACGACAACTCTAGCTACTAGTTTAACTGCATTTTATAGTAAAATTCTAGTGGGTCATATAGAAGCAGGACTTAGAACTTATGATAAATATTTTCCATTTCCAGAAGAGCTAAATAGACAGCTTACAGGAATTATTGCTGATATACACTTTGCCCCTACTAGTTTGGCAAAACAAAACTTAATTTCAGAAGGAAAGTCTGAAAACAATATATTTGTAACAGGTAATACTGCAATTGATGCATTAAAGATGACAATAAGAGAAAATTATACTCATCCTATAATAGATAAGCTTGGTGATGACAGAATGATTTTATTGACTTCTCATAGGAGAGAAAACTTAGGAGAACCCATGAGAAATATATTTAGAGCTGTAAAACGAATAGTAGATGAATTTGAAGATGTACAGGTAGTATATCCTATACATTTAAATCCTGAAATACGTAGTATAGCTAGTGAAGTATTTGGGAAAAATTCTAAAAAAATTCACATTATCGAGCCTTTGGAAGTAGTTGATTTTCATAATTTTTTAAACAAATCCTATATGATAATGACTGATAGTGGAGGAATACAAGAGGAAGCTCCATCACTAGGAAAACCAGTACTTGTGTTAAGAAAAAAGACAGAAAGAATAGAAGGTGTTAAAGCAAAAACACTTAAATTAATAGGTACAAATGAAGAAAATATATATAATTCTGTAAAACAATTATTAACAAATAGAAATAATTATATTCAAATGAGTAAAGCGTCTAATCCATATGGGGATGGAAATGCAAGTAAGTATATAGTGGATGTAATAGTGAAAAAATTTAATTGAAGATACTTAAATTAGCTTTTATTAACTTAATTTAAATTTTATATATAAGATAGAATTAAAATATAACCACTTAATATAAAAATTATGATAAGATAAGGAATACAATTAGCAAGGGGGAATAATATGGCTAGAAAATGTATAAAAAATTTAGGTAAAAATAAAACTATAAGAAGATTAAAGCTTATATTTAAAAAGATATTTATTACTGTATTTATAATAGCAAGTATAATAGCTGTTTTTAATATAACAAAATATTTTGAAGACTTATACAAGGTAAGAGATATAAAAACTACTAAAATTGAATACTATATGGATGTAGCTGATGAAGCAGGGGGCGGAAAAGTTCAATTAAGCTGGAAGGAGTTACTTGCTATAGATATGGTAATATATGATGAAGATTTAAGTAATATAAAAAAGAAAGATACATTAAATGTCGGTGAAAAATTTATAGTAGAAGACAAAAATGATAAGGGAGAAAAAGTATACAAGGTAAAAAAGTTTAATAAAGTATTGAATGAATTGAAATTTGACACTTCTCAAAAAAGTAGAGCAAAAAAATACATGAAGGATTTAGAATACACGTATCTTGGAAATAAAGAATTAAAAGATAGTGATGAAAAAATTAAGTTTATAAAGAAATTAGAAGACTCAGCTATAAGAGAGTATATCGATTATGGCATATTACCATCTATAACAATTGGACAAGCAATATTAGAATCTGGGTGGGGTAATTCTAAACTTACAAAGCAAAGTAATAATTTATTTGGTATAAAGGCAGATAAAGCATGGAAGGGAAAAAGTGTAGCAATTTCAACTTCTGAACATTATAATGAAAAGATTGTAGCAAGTTTTAGGTCATATGGTTCACTGGAGGACTCTGTAAAAGACCATGGTTTATTTTTAGTGAATAATAAAAGGTATAGAAAAAATGGATTGTTTGAATCAAAAGACTATATTAGTCAAGCACAAGCATTAGAAGATGCTGGATATAGTACAGCTGAAGACAAAAGTGGGAATCGTATATATGCAGAACTACTGATAGAAGTTATTAGAAGTTATAACTTACAATTAATAGATAATAAAGTAGAAACAAAATAAGTATTGATTCTACATGAATGTGTAACAAGATAAATTTGTTTTTTACAAAAGAATAGAAAAAATGTAAAAAAACATAAAAAAATGTATTGACTTGTTATTTAAAAGGTGATATTATTATTACTGTACTCGAAAGAGAGCAAAATGAACTTTGAAAATTAAACAGTAGGTTAATTTATAAAACAAGAAACAAACCATAAAGCCAGATATTTTGATAA
>NZ_JAGWDG010000016.1:0-92569 GCF_020658095.1 Clostridioides sp. ZZV14-6009 | reverse complement strand
ACAGGATTAACTAGTGGAAAAATCTATAAAGTAACAATGGATGGAAATGTAAAATATACTAAAGCAGATGGAACATTAGGAGAAGAAGCAGATAAAGCAGCATTAACAGGAACATCAATAACAGGATTAGAAAATGGAAAAACGTATAAAGTAGAAGAAGATACTTCAAGTCCTATATCAACAATTGGTCGATTAATAGTCAAGTTCACTAATTTAGTTAAATAATTTTAATATTTTATTATTATTAAAAATATTAATAATAGTATTTTGTCCAGAACATCATTGTAAATGGAACTAATTTAGCAGACTAATTGTAATTTAGAGAATGTAATTTTTATTGTTTATGAATATAATAATTTTTTAAGAAAGATGTATAAATTTACTTAAGGAATCCTAAAAATACAAAAGTATATACTGATAAACATTACTTAGGAGATTTAAAACAAACATGTATCTAAACTAGTTTAATCAATATGAAAGTGTAGTCATTTTAATCTACTTTCAAAATAATTATAAAACTTCACATAATATTCATATGAATTCTCTATTAAATTCACACACAAGAGTTATTATATAAATATAGAAGATAGTAAAACTAGCTTAAAAACATAATATAATACCCTATACAAAATAGTGGCAACTCTCCCTCACATCCTCAATTGTTGCCACTATTTTAATTTTTTTGTAAAAACACAACAACAAAAAACCCCACCATACAGTGGAGCTTTCCATAATTTTCAACTTTCATTCAATCTCTTAACTTTTATCTAAGCACTAAGCCTTAAAACAAACAGAATTTCTGCCTTCAAGCTCTCTATTTATCTTAGCGACCTTAATCTTAATCTTGTCCTTCAAAGGAATACACCCTATATTGCTTTCACTTCTCACATTAACACTTCCAACAAACTTACCAGAATCATTATAATACTTTGCAACACCAACAATATCTCCCTTATTGATAGGATAACTCATACTCTTAAACACTATCTTAGGATTGATATTCTCATTATCTGAAACAACACCATATAAATCTTTATCTACCTTAACTTTTATCTTAAAATCATCAATACCATCAACACAAGGAGTTTCTATAGTATCCCCCTTATGAGCTATTTTTTTAGAATGGAAATTGTCTTTACCATACTTCAATAAGCTAGCAGAAGAAGAAATTCTATTCTTCTTATTACCATCACCAAGTACAACACCTATTAATCTATGATTTCTTTCATTTTTAGCATCTTTAGGTACCATCATAGAAAATGCAAAACAATATCCAGCATTATCTGTATAACCTGTCTTTATTCCATCAACACCAGGAACTGAAACAAGTAGAGGATTTGTATTGTAGTGTGTAAAATCCTTTTTAGTATCATTATAAACTTGCATAGTAGTTATTCTAGTAACCTGACTTTCATAATGGTCATACATATACTTTCCAAGAGTAACTATATCATGAGCTGTTGATATGTTCTCGATAGGAGGCTCTTTACGTTCTGGGTCAGTATATCTAGGAAGACCATTTGGATTAAAATAATACGTATCATGCATTCCTATTTCTTCAGCTTTCTTATTCATCATATCTACAAAATTCTTTTCATCTTTACCAATGTATTTCGCTATGGCCATAGCAGCATCATTTCCAGAAACAAGCATAAGACCTTGCATAAGCTCCCCTAGAGGTATTTCATCGCCATCTTTAAGCTTACAAGTAGAACCTCCAACAGAAGCTGTAGACTTGTCTATTTTTACTATATCAGTTTGTTTAACTTGATTCTTATCTACTGCTTCTATTGCAAGTAAAAATGTCATCATCTTACTTAAGCTAGCTAGAGGCATTTTTTCGTCGCTATTTTTTTCAAATAATATTCTTCTAGTATTTTGGTCTATAAGCAATGCTGCCCTTGAAGAATTTGGGACTGGTGGATTATCTGCAAATGAGAATCCAGGTGTTATAAATGTAAAAATTAATGCAAGTATTGCTAAAAGTTTTACTTTTCTTTTCAAAATTTCATCCTCCATTTCATATACTAATTATGTGCGCAAGATAGGAACTATAGGCTCTATTTATTTAGATATTCATTAATCATATCTATTATATAAGCAATTTCCTCATCTGGTATCGAAATATTAAAGTAAGCTTCAGTTGTTTTAAAAGCTTCTCGTATTAATTCATATAATTTATAATTTTTACCAATTAACTCAGTAATGTTATTATATGGAAAAGTTGTATTTTTAAAACATCTTTCTATCATAAAAGAGCAGTGTAGTATATATCCAAGTTTAAATTTACTCTTAAGGTCTTCGTCTATTAATTCTATTATTGAAAATAATGATGAATTAACATAGTTGAATAATTTAACTGAGTCCAATAATTCTAAGTTCTGAGACATGAAGTTTATTATTAAGCTGTTATATGATAGATTTGTTTCCTTTATATTAGTGATAATATTGGCATTGAATGTACCTTCTATTATCTTGTTTAACATATCAAGGCCATATCCATTTAGAAGTTCTTCTATGTGTATAAATGGAGTGTTAGCAACATTAAAGTCTACACTACCAACAACTGCTAAAATTTTAGTATTACTAAATTTATTCCTATACATTTTAAAACTCTCTATATTATGAGGAACTAAGTTAATATTGTACTTATTGATATTTTTTAGCGAAGAATTTATAAAGTCTGCAACTTTCATAGCTGAACCATAACCTGTTATACAAGTAGTTATTATAGCATAATCTCTCGATTTTTCAGGATAATTTATTTCTGATGAGTCAATTGCAGCTCGTCCAATATATGGATTTAAAGAACTTAAAGAGTTAGCTAACTCATCTAAGGTCATTTCTGGTAGAGTACTTTTTCTTACTGCCTCCAAAACTATTGGAGTAGACACCATTTCAATAGAGCGTGTTTTAATCTTTGTTTTTTCTGAAATAAGTTCTCCAAAAGCTATAAGAGAGCCCATATCTGTTAAAAGGAGTACCCCCTTACCTTCATCACATTCTTTTACCAATTCTATAGCTTTGTCAAGTATAGTACTTACTTTCACATCCAAAGGCATATCAATTGCATTACAATGGTTTGTACCAAGTAGTGAATTGGCTACATCACACATACTGCTAGCTGTTGAATTTCCATGAGCAAGTATTATAACTCCAATACTTTCAGAGTGATTATTAGGCTCAAGGTATGTACTATTTAGAAACATAGATATAAATTTTACTTCATCCTTGGGTAAAGATATCTGTAGGTCGTTTTCAATTATACTTAAAACTATTTTAGCTATATTTAAATCTTTTTCTAAGAAAATTTTATCATTATATAGATTGTACTTAGGATTATATGTATCCTGGTTTATATTTTCTATAAGAGCACTTATATGCATTGAAAGAGCAACATAAGTTTGTTTTGTATATTTATTTCTAGAGATTTTTTCAGCCTCTTTTAAAGAGTGTTCAACAGCATAGTAAATCTTTGGGTTGATTACTTTAAAAATCTCATTACTTGTATAATCAGAATGAGTTACTGATGATACTGAAAGTAATTTTGTAGAGTATTTCTCCATGTAATTTATAAACATACTCCTTATATCATTTTCTAGATAAGGAATCTCTGTAGAGTATCTAAATCCATTGTTTGATGTATCTATATTGTATTTAGATAGTTCTTTTGTATATTCGACCTCTAAGTTGTTACCATTGAATTCATAAAAAAGCATATAATCAAGCTCTGATAATTTATTTAAATTACTGCGATTTTCATTCAACTTTAAAAGACCAGTGTAAATATAGTCAGGAACAAGAGATAAGTCTATTTCTATGTTGTCTTTTAGTTCAGTCTTATAATTTAAAAATGCTCTTGCACTCATAAGTTGTATATCAGACTTAAGTTGACCTATATTACCAAAACAATCATAAAGTAGTAATGATTTAATTACGTCTTTATGAACTCTTATAGTTGCATTAGTATATTTAGATTCTACAATAAAGAAATATTTAATGAGAGATAATCTTTCTTTTAAGGACCTATCCTGTAAAGCAGGTAGATTAATTGTAACAGGAATTCTTCTTAGAAAAGTTCCAAGTAAGGAAGACTGTATATCTTCTGTTGTAGCACACACAATAAAGACTGTAGCTCTATGTACGACATCAGATTCTCCTAATCGTCTGTATATACCTTTATCCATCAAAAGAAAAAGCATCTCTTGGCCTTCTGGGGGTAATCTGTGTATTTCATCTAAAAACAATATACCACCATTAGCCTGTGCAACTATCCCAAATTTATCCTTATTAGCACCAGTAAAAGAACCTTTAACATAACCAAATAAATTACTAAGAAGTAAGTTAGCATTTTCTGCATATTCAGCACAGTTAAATACTACAAATTTACTTTCAGAAGAAAATACTTTGCTTTCTATAGCATATTTGTACATTGTTTCAGCAAATGTACTTTTTCCAACACCAGTAGGCCCTATAAGCAATGTATTAAGACCTTTTGGAGGGTAAAGTATGGCAGATTTAGCTTTTTCTATAGCTAATTTAAGGCTAGAATCATGTCCAAGTAATGTTGAGAAGACATCTTCTGAATCATTTTTAGTTGATTTAAATAGTTCATTACAATTTCTTATAGAATATTCTGAGCTATTTAAGGTACGACCAATCAAATTTTCAATAATACCAGCATGTAAAAATAAAATAGGTTTACCAGATATTTTTACAACTTTCTTTTCATTATATAGATTATTTAATTCTTTACTAGTATTACTTCTATCAAGAGATGAATTGTTAGCAACTTCAAGAGTAGTAAATCCTGTTTTCTCTGATTGTAGGTCTTTTAAAGTTATATTATTACATAACTTATGTAGTGATAATAAAACTTTATCTTTTCTTAACATTATAGTACCCCCTTTCTTTATATTTAAGTTATATTAAATATATTATATAATATATTTAATATTAAAATAAGGTTTATAGTGGATATTTTGTATTTTACTTTTTAATATGTTGTTTTGTGTAGTAGTTGGTGTTAAAATAATAGTTGCATTTATATGAGATATGGATTTTTATGGATTTACATAAGGTATTATGTTGTTATATTAGATAAGTATAAATTTTGTAATGTATGTAGCACTTTTATCTAATGTTCATATAAATATATAAAAACTAATTACTTAAATATACATAAACTAATTATTAGGTTATGAGCAATTTAAAAGTGTACAGATTTAAAATTATAGTTATTGTAAATCGTCAATTGTAGTAGTTTTTAAAGTATTTAATGAAGAATTGGTAAAATGAAGAGTAAATGGAGAGAGAATTTTTTATTGAAACAAAAATAATGAAAAGAAAAATAAGCTTGTAAAATTTAAAGCAGTTATATATCAATGGTTGAAAGTGTCTATGAAATATTAATTCAGCCATTTTATGGTGTAAATAACTTTATAATTTATTTTTGACAAGCATAAAAAACAAATTTTTTCATAAAATCTAAATGTTGGATATTAATTATTTAAAATAGTTTTAAATAATTAATGTATTGTAATAAAATATGAATAATATTATAAAAGAATGGGAGATATGTTTTGTGGATATAGATAGAATTTTAAACTTTTCCTCAAATGCAGGTAAAGCTATGTTGCAAAGTGGAGGAGAAACTTATAGAGTTGAAGAAACGATAAGTAGAATATGCCAATCTTTTGGTATAGAGCATGTAGATGTGTTTGCAACTCCAACGGCTGTAATGGCATCTGTTTTTGTAGATGGGAAACTACATTCAGCAATTAAAAGAATAAGTTCAAGAAGGGTAGACCTAAACTTAGTTCATGAAGTTAACTCATTATCAAGAGCAATCAGTATAAATAATTTAGATATTGAGTTATGTGAGAGGATTTTAGATGAGATAAGTGAAGATAATTATTATTCAGATATAGTAACAATAATTTTTGCAGGTATTGCAGCAGCAACTTTTTCTATATTATTTGGAGGAGATTTAAAAGAATTTATAGCTGCGTTTATGGTGGGAATAATGACTAAATTTGTTATTATGTACCTAAATAAGTCATCACTAAACGATTTTTTTGTAAATGCGATAGGAGCAGTTGTTATAGCTTTTTGTTCTATTGTGATTCTAAAACTTGGATTTATAAAGACTATGGACCATTTAATAGCAGGAGCAATAATGCTTTTGGTTCCAGGACTTGCTTTAACTAATGCGTTAAGAGACTTGTTAGATGGTCAATTGATATCTGGTCTTGCAAAGTTGGCAGAAGTATTTTTTGTAGGTGTATCCATAGCAGTAGGAATGTTTTTGGTACTAGGATTATACTTCAAGTTAGGGGGTATATAAATGAAATTGTTTATAGAAGTAGTAGCAGCTTTTTTTACAGCCTTAAGTTTTGGAGTCTTATTTAATATGAAGGGAAAAAACTTGATAATATCAGGTGTAGGTGGAAGTATAGCTTGGTTTTCGTATAAGTTTTGTTTGAATATGGGTGTATCAGTAAACCTGTGTTTTTTTATAGCTACAGTATGTTTTGCAATATACTGTGAATTATGTGCTAGGATTTATATGACTCCATCGACAACTTTAAGTGTTTGTTGTCTCATAATCTTAGTACCAGGTTATGGAATATATAACACTATGTATTCTGTTTTAACTAATGACTATATTAAGGCAGTAGAGTATGGGGTAAGTACATTATCTTGTGCAAGTTCGATTGCATTGGGGTTAGTATTTATAACTACAGTATTTAGAAGAGTTAATCTGTATGGAATAGTTTCGAAGATAAAAGATAATAAAAAATATAAGAAGAGCATAAATAAAATTAAACCACAGAAATAGAAAAAATTGACTTTTATACCAAAGGGTGATAATATAATAACATAAAATAGAATAAGAATATCTTTTATTAAATTAGATATTCTTATTGTTATAATATCAGTCACGGTTTTTTATTTCAACAAACCGACAACTTGAATCACAGATGTAAGTTTTAGAACTTGTTTTGTATTAACAAATTTGTATTAATGTAGAAACCTTAATTCTAAATTAAAAAGGGGGAAAATCAAAATGGAGAAGCTGTCAGATAAGAGGAGAGTCAAGGCAGTAAGTATGGAAACCTTCGTATTTATTGTACTTTTGGCGGTAGGATTTGGCTATGTAGGCAGTATCATGGGTGCAGGAATGATGTTCAAAGTAATAATGAGCACGGCACATGCACTTTTACTAGACACAGTATTTTTGATAATGGCAATGGCAGTCCTTGCAGGTGCACTTAGTGCATTACTTTCAGAATTTGGAGTAATATCTTTAGTAAATAAGATATTTAAGGGCCTTATGAGACCTATATGGGGGTTACCTGGTGCTAGTATAGCAGGAGTAGTGGCAACTTATTTATCTGATAACCCAGCTATTATACCATTCGCTAAAGACAAAACATTTACACAATACTTTAAAAAATATCAAATACCTGCTTTATGTAACTTAGGAACAGCTTTTGGTATGGGACTTATTGTAACAACTTTCATGATAGCTCAAGGTAAAGAATATGTATTACCAGCTATAATTGGTAACGTTGGAGCAATAATAGGTAGTATTATTAGTGTTAGAATTATGTTGACTTTTACTAAAAAGTATTATAATTATGACCCTAAAAGTGATAATGACAAACAAGCAAGTGTAAACAGTGCAAAGATTGAAGAGTTTAGAGAAATAAGAGATGGTAATGTATTCCAAAGAACATTGGATGCTATACTTGAAGGTGGTAAGCTAGGTGTTGAAATGGGTATGGCTATAATACCAGGAGTTTTAGTAGTTTGTACATTAGTTATGTTATTAACTTTTGGACCATCTACAGACCCTGCTACAGGTCAAGCTGTTTACACAGGAGCTGCATATGAAGGTATAAAATTATTACCTGCTATTGGTGACAAAATCAGTTTTATAATAGAACCATTATTTGGATTTACTTCACCAGAAGCAATAGCATTCCCTGTAACTGCATTAGGTGCTGTTGGAGCAGCAATATCTCTAGTACCAGAATTCATAAAATCAGGTGCTATAACTCCTAATGATATAGCAGTATTTACAGCAATGGGTATGTGTTGGAGTGGATATTTAAGTACACACATTGGTATGATGGATGCTTTAGATGCAAGACCATTAGCTGGTAAAGCGATTCTTTCGCATACAATAGGTGGTTTATGTGCAGGTGTATGTGCCCACTTTATATTTATGCTTGTCGGATAGGAATGTTTTAAAAATCAAATATTAAGATATTATAATTTATTAGATTGAATTGAACTAACAATTTAAATATGTAAAAATTAAATTAGTGATTTAAATATATAAAGGTGCTGTTTTGAAATAGAGATTTATTTTCATTTTAAGACAGCACCTTTTAGTAATTTGAAGGTATTAATTAAATGTATTGATTGAATTTATTATGATAAAATTGTATTATATACATTAGAGTCAATTTAAACAGTAACAATAAGGAGGAATTGTAGTAAATGAAAAAAGAACGACTACATCATGAGGACTTAAAAGAGTATGATTATGATGAAGATGACTATCTCAGTAAGAAAATAATTATTAAGGACTTTATAAAAACTATATTGGTTATGATAATTGCTACTGGAATATCAGTAGCTTTTAAAAAAGTAGGTTTTAATGAATCTAATATTATTTTAGTGTATATATTAGGTGTATTATTTGCTACAAGTATAACACATGGGTATTTTTTTGGAATACTTTCTTCAGTAATAGGAGTGCTATCATTTAATTTTTTCTTTACACACCCATTATATACTTTTATAGCTTATAGAAAAGATTATCCAATGACCTTTTGTATTATGCTTTTGGCAGCAATTATAACAAGTACTTTAACTTCTAGAATAAAAAAAGAAGTAAGACTTTCTCATAAAAGAGAGAAAATGATAAGATTGCTTTATGAAAATAATAAAACACTTCTTAAAGCAAAAAATAAAAATCAAATAATTGAATTTTGTGGGTCTAATTTGGTAAACATGTTAAATAGAACTGTTATAGTAACTATTGCAGATGGTGATAATAATCTAGGTAAGCCAAGTATTTATATTTGTAATAATGACGGAAGTGAGAATATATTCTATTCAGTATTAGAAAAGGAAGCTATA
Source organism: Clostridioides sp. ZZV14-6009 (assembly GCF_020658095.1). Lineage (NCBI taxonomy): Bacteria > Bacillati > Bacillota > Clostridia > Peptostreptococcales > Peptostreptococcaceae > Clostridioides > Clostridioides sp. ZZV14-6009. The sequence goes on along the minus strand of NZ_JAGWDG010000016.1, from coordinate 83,413 downwards.
AAAGAGGCTTTTAGAACAGGTGTGCCAGTTGGGATTGGAACAAAATATTGTAAAAATAGTAGTGCTTACTATTTTCCTATAAAAGGTCAAGAATCCAATGTTCTTGGTGTTATAGGTATTGCATGTTTTAAAATTGATATTATTACGGAAAATGAAAAGATATTGTTAGAAGCAGTTTCAACACAAGTTGCATTAGCAATTGATAGAGAAAATCTATTTGAAAAGAATAAAAAAGCTAATCTTGAAACAGAACGAGAGAGGTTAAGAGGAAACTTGCTTAGATCAATTTCTCATGATTTGAGAACTCCACTTACAAGCATACTAGGTTCTTCTTCAACTATACTTGAAAATGATGATGTAATAGATAAAGAAACTAGAGTAGAGCTACTAAAAAATATATATGAAGATACAAGTTGGTTGACTCACTCTGTTGAGAATATACTTAGTATGACCAGAATAGATGAAGGAAAATTGGATATTGAAAAACGTCCAGAGGTTGTAGATGAAATAATTGCGGAATCTATACTAAGAGTTAAAAAATTTGCCAATAGTAGAGAGATACAAACCAATATACCAGATGAAATAATAATAGTTCATGTGGATGTATTATTGATAGAGCAAGTTTTAGTAAACTTAATTGACAATGCTATAAGACATACACCTAAAAATTCTAAGATAGAATTAACTGTAAGTAAAGAAGCTGAAAATGTATTATTTGAAGTGGCAGACAACGGAAAAGGAATACCAAGTGAAGATATTAAGAATATATTTAATAGATTTTATACAAAGAATAAAGCAAGAAATCTTGAAAGAAGAGGGATTGGTCTTGGTTTAGAAATATGTAAGTCTATAGTACAAGCTCATGGTGGAGAAATTATTGCTTTTAATAATCCTTCTGGAGGAGCCACATTTAGATTTAGTATACCTTTAGATAAAGGGGAGGTGAAAGACGAATGGAAGTAAAACCGTTGGTTTTAATTGTGGAAGACGATAGACCAATTTGTAAATTTATAAAAGTGTCTCTGGAAACTCAAAACTATAGATGTGTAGAAACTGACAATGGAGGCACAGCTATATCACTTATACATTCTCTTGACCCAGATTTAATAATTTTAGATTTAGGTTTACCAGATATTGATGGAATTGAGGTAATAGGTAGAGTTAGGGCTTGTGCTAAAAATAATAAAATAATTGTTGTTTCAGCAAGAGAACACGAGAGAGACAAAGTTGAGGCTTTAGATGGTGGAGCAGATGATTATTTGACGAAACCTTTTAGTGTAACAGAACTTTTGGCTAGAGTGCGTGTGGCCCTTAGAAATAAAGTTCAACAAGGTAAGATAAATAGTGATGTTCCTACAACCTTTGAGGTTAAAAATCTAAAGATAGATTATGAAAAGCATGCTGTATCTATTAATGGCGAGGAGATACACTTAACTCCAATTGAATATAAACTTGTTGAATTAATGTCTAAGTATTCAGGGAGAGTTTTAACACATAAATTTATAATAGATAAGGTTTGGGGTAATTACTATGAAAGCGAAAACCAATCTCTTAGAGTTTTTATGGCAAGTATAAGACGAAAAATTGAAAAAAATCCTGCTCAACCAGAGTATATTTTGACTGAAGTAGGAGTAGGATATCGTATGACAGATGAATAAGTATCAAATTAAAAGTATTAGAATCTAAACTAGTAGTAGTATTTTAACTAAATACAAATAGCCATGTGTTCTATAATAAGTAGGAGGAAAGACAGCCTATTAATATTATACTTGCATGGCTATTTTTATCTTTTTATCAAAGATAGGCGAAATATTCCATCCTCAATATAAGTAGGGTGGAGATGTAAGCCTGTAATATAAATTAAAAGGAGGTGAAGAAATGATACAGATGAAAGCTTTTAAGTTTAGAATATATCCAAATCAAACTCAAAAAGAAACAATAGAAAAATCTTTTGGATGTTCAAGATTTGTGTATAATCATATGTTAGCACTTCAAAAAGAAAGATACGAAAAGGAAGGTAAATCACATTCAAAGTATGATTTAATTAAAAAACTTCCATCACTTAAAGAAGAATATGAATGGCTTAAAGAAGTTGATTCAACTAGTTTGCAAGCTACCATTGATGATTTAGATAGTGCATATAAAAACTTCTTTAGAGAATTTAAAAAGGGTAATAATCAAGGATTTCCAAAGTTCAAAAGTAAAAGAAATCCTAAAAGAAGTTTTGAAAGTAAGTGTGTAAATAATAATATAACTATTAAGGATAATCTAATTAAGCTACCAAAATTGAAATGGGTTAAGGCTAAAGTGACTCAAAATATAAATGGTAGAATATTAAATGCTACTGTATCAAAAACACCTACAAGTAAATATTTTGTTAGTATGTGTTGTGAGGTTGACATAAAACAATTAGAAGAATCTAATAAGTATATTGGCATAGATTTAGGCTTAAAAGATTTTGCAATATGTTCTAATGGAAGCATATTTAACAATCCTAAATGGTTAAGAAAAGCTAACTATAGATTGAAATTGGAACAAAGAAGATTATCAAAGATGAAGAAGTTCAGTAATAATTGGAATAAGCAAAGAATTAAAGTAGCTAAGATACATGAAAGAATAACTAATCAAAGAAGAGATTACCTACATCAAATATCAACTAAGCTAATTAGAGAAAACCAAATAATTTGTTTAGAAGATTTGAAAGTGAGTAATATGATTAAGAATCATAAATTAGCAGGTGCAATAAGTGAAGTTAGTTGGTATGAATTTAGAAGGTTACTTGAGTATAAGGCTACTTGGTATGGGAGAGTAATTTCTGTAATAGGAAACACATATCCATCAAGTCAGTTATGTAGTGTATGTGCTCATAGAAATAAAGATGTAAAGAACTTATCCCTTAGAAAGTGGGTTTGTCAAAAGTGCAATACACAGCATGACAGAGATATAAATGCTAGTGTAAATATACTAAAAGAAGGATTAAGATTAGTGGGGATGGAACAGTCCTTAGAGCCTATGAATGCTTAGTACAAAAGTACTATCGAATAGGAATCTCCACCTTCAAACGTTATCGAAGGTAGTTAAGGTGGAGTAGTTCAATTATATATTGGATGAAGATATGAGCATAAAATATGATTCTTATAATATAAAACTTGCTTAGGACTAAGTTAAGGGACAAATAATAAGAATTATATGAAGATTAAAAAAATAGTATGTACAGCAAAAGATATTTATGATAATTTAAGTTTTAGAGAGCTTAGGTGAGTGATATAATGATGAGCTCTATTTGTCAAAAAAGATGATGCTATTGTATTCTTTTTTTTTATAAAAAAGTACAATAGCATCATCAAAGGTATAGCAAAACTTGACATAGTTTCAAGAATTTAAAAAATTGGATAAAAGGAGTTATACATAAATGAGTGTGAGAAATTTAGTAGATGAATTAGATGAAATTATATATGTTTCCTCCTTGGATACATATGAACTTTTATATATTAATAAAAATGGGAAAAGGGTGCTAGGACTTGATGATATTTCTCATAGAAAATGTTATGAAGCATTACAAGGGAGAGATTCTCCTTGTGAATTTTGTACTAACTCTTTTTTGAAAGATGATGAATATTACATATGGGAAAATACAAACACTGAAATAGATAGACATTTTATATTAAAAGATAAATTAATTAAGTGGGAAGGTAAAACTGCACGACTGGAAATAGCTCTTGATATTACTGATAAGGAAAATATAAGTAAGTCGATAGAGGAAAAATTGGAAATAAAAGAATTACTAGTTGGGTGTATTAAACATCTTATAACAGAAACTAATTTTTCAAATGCTATAAATCTTGTATTAAGCAGTATTGGGAAATTTCATAAGGCTGATAGAGCATATATTTTTGAAGTGTCCGCAGATGGTAAAAAGATAAATAATACATATGAATGGTGCAATCAAGGCGTTGAGGGACAAAAACAATTCCTTGAAGATATTGATATTGAAGCATTAAAAAATTGGTTTTCATTATTTTATGAAAAAGGTTTTATAATATTAGATAATATAGAAAATATAAAAGAAACACAACCAATTGAGTATGAAATTTTAAAACCTCAAAATATTGAAAGTTTAATAGCATCTTCATTAAAGCAAGATGACAAAATTATTGGATTTATTGGAGTTGATAATCCAAAGAGAGCTGTTAAAGATACATCTCTTTTGACTTCTCTATCTTATTTTTTATTGACTGAAATGAAAAAGAGAGAGGTAGAAAATAAATTGAATCATATGAGTTATTATGACTTTTTGACTGGGGTTTACAATAGAAATAAATATATTAAATACATAGATAATTTTTACAGCAATAAAGCTAAATCTATAGGTGTTGTGTTTATAGATATAAATGGATTAAAAGATATTAATGATAACTTCGGACATGCTAGTGGCGACTCTGCTATTGTGTCAACCTGTGTAATTATAAAAAAATACTTTCATTCCTATAATATTTATCGTATTGGTGGAGATGAGTTTGTTGTATTATGTGAGGAAATTTCAAAACAACTATTTGAAGAAAAGGTTACTTGGTTAAGTGAAGAGTTTAAAGATACTAGGGTATATAGTGTAGCAATAGGAAGTATTTGGAGTGAAGATAGTATAAATATACATAGCTTGGCTAAAATTGCTGATGAGAGAATGTATCAAGATAAGCAAAGATATTATGAAAAAAATAAACTAAAGAGCAATAAAGTAGAGGGGATAAACAATTTAACTGGTTCAGAAAAAAGAATTTTATCTACATATGAAAGTTTAGAGACGGAAGAACCTTTTGACAGTATAACAAGTGATGGATATTCTAAAACTTATGAAAAACTAGTTTATAATACATATGATATTATCTTAGATATTTGCTTAGAGAAAAATTTAATTACTCCAATCCATCAATCAGAAAACAATATTTTTAAAATTTCTGTAAAAGAGAATATACAAAAAACATTTTTATACATTAGAAATTATATAGTTCATCCTGATGATAGAGCTATATTTTACTCTAATCTTTATTCAAAGTTTCTTGATGATTCAAAAAATAACAAGCAAGAGGACTTAAAGTTGAGTTTTGAATGTAGATGTTTAGGAGAGGATAAAAGGTACTATTGGACATCCATGTGTATCCTAAATGTTATCAGTAAAAATAAATTTGGTGAAAATCAGACACATATTTTGCTTTCTATTAAAAATATAGACCATATTATGCAAATACGTAAAAGACAAAGAGATATATTGACAGGGCTATATAATTACGAAGACTTTTGTCAACAAGCAAACTTATTACTTAAAAAACATCCTGATAAACATTATGTTGCTATAATGATGGATATAGATAAGTTCAAGGTAATTAATGATATTTATGGTATTCAAGAGGGAGATAGAGCATTAATATATATTGCAGAACTGATTAAAAAAAATATTACTTCTAAGGGAATCTGTTGTCGTATGTATGCAGATGTGTTTTGCATTTTTTATGAGTGCTATCAGGATAAAGATGTAGATAAATTAATTTATAAAATTACAAAAAATTTAAGTACAAAGCAATTTGAGTATATGTTAATACCATGCTTTGGAATTTATAGGATTCTGGATAATAATATATCAGTTACAAATGCCTGTGAAATGGCAGGATATGCACATAAAAATGTAAAGAAGCAGAGCATAAATCATCATATGTTTTATGATGAAGCTATGAGAAATGATGCAATTGAAGAAAAACAGATGGAAAGAGAAATGGAATATGCATTGGAAAATGGACAGTTTCATGTATACTTACAACCTAAATATAATCTTGAAATAAATAAAATTATAGGAGCAGAGGCTTTAGTTAGATGGATACATCCAGAAAAAGGTATAATACCTCCAAATAAATTTATATCACTATTTGAGAAGAATGGATTTATCATTAAACTAGATATGTATATATGGGAGCAAGTATGTGCTTTGATAAGAAAATGGATAAACTTAGGTCAGAATCCAGTACCTATTTCCGTAAATGTATCAAGATTACACTTGTATAATCCTCAATTTAGATATATTGTTTTAGGTCTAATAAATAGATATAATATACCAAAATCATTTTTTGAATTAGAACTTACAGAAAGCTTATTTATTAAAAATATAAAGTTATTTGCCAAGATAATAGCAGAGCTTAGAACAGATGGTATTATTTTAAATATGGATGATTTTGGTTCAGCATATTCTTCATTAAATATGTTAAAAAATATAAATATTGACACATTAAAGATAGATTGTGGATTTTTTAATGAAAAAGAAATTACAGAAAGAGAAAAAATTGTTTTAAAGCATACTATAGCAATGGCTAAGGACTTAAAAATGGATGTAGTTGCAGAAGGTGTAGAAACAAAAGAGCAAGCAGAGTTTTTGGCCAGTTTAAATTGCGTGGTAATTCAAGGATATTACTATTGTAAGCCTATTCCAAGTAGGGATTTTGAAAGTTTACTTTATAATCATCAAGATAGTAAACTAATAACTACTTAAAATAATATGCTTCATTTAAATATAATATATTCTGTGATAGGTTGTCTAAATTAAATGTAAGATAGTCTGTATATATTCAATCAATTAATAATTCAAGATTGAATATATATAGGCTTTATAGTATTTAAAATTTATTTTTCAGACATTTTTACCCTAAACGCTTGTATAGAGGTTCTTTACCGTAAATATAGAATGTGAGATAATAAATTAAATAAAAAATAAAAAGTAATGACATTATAATTTTTTTAGCAAGTACAATATTGATGGATTAGGAGCGAAGTTTATGATAGTGGGTATTATAGGTCCTTCAGACTCTGGCTTTAAGATAAAGGAAGACTTAAAACAGATAGACAGCAATTTAGAAACTAAAATATATGTAAGAGAAAAAGTAGTAGATACAGTAGAAGTTATTTCGAAATGTGAAGATGAATGTGATGCCATTATATTTACAGGGTGTGGAGTCTATGAGTTTATAAAATCTAGATATGAAATAAGTAAACCACATTCATTCGTTCCAAGAAGTGGGACAAGTATAATGAAAGCATTTTGGGCAATAAAGAGTGCAAATATAAAGCTAGATAAATTTAGTATAGATGTAGTTGATAGATATGTTGTAGAAGATGCACTTAAAGAGTTTGATATTGAAGCTACAAGTATATTTTGTAGGCCATTTTCTGTAGAAGTAGGAGAATCTGAACTTGCAAAGTGGCATATACAATTGTTTGAAGAAAATAAGACTGAGATAATGATAACCGGTTTTGGAGCAGTGTACAATGAGTTAAAGCAAAGAGGTTATCCTGTATTTCGCCTACAAGCAACTATACAATTAATCAAAGAAAGTTATGAAAAAGTGAAGAGTGAATATGCTCTAAGCGAGGCTAGATTTTCTCAAATTGCAGTAGAAATATTGAGTTTAATAGATTATAAAGAGAAGATAGAAAACTATTATTCTGATATGATAAAAAAATCAGATATGGATAAGCTTGTAGTAAACTATGCAAGAAGTATTCAAGGTTCTTTATTTTCGTTTGGAAGAAATGATTATGTAGTATTTGTTCATAAAGGTGTAGCTGATAATGAGTACAATTATGATAAATTATTTAAGCTAAAAAGAGATATAAAAGACATGGGATTTTCTCTTAGTATAGGGATTGGTACTGGAGTAACTGCATATCAAGCTGAAAATAATGCACATAAAGCATTAAGACATTCAATAGATTCAAAAGAGATTGGTATATATTTAGTAGATGAAGATGAAAATATAAGAGGTCCTTTAGCCTCAGAAAATGAATTAAATTACTCCCTAGTATTGGCTGATGAAAAAATAATAGAAATATCTAAAAAAACTGGGATGAGTTGCGAATCAGTAGCAAAAATCATAGCTATAAGTGAAAATAGAAAAAGTAAGATTTACGATTCAAAAGAATTGGCAGAATATCTAAATGTAAGTGAAAGAAGTGCAAGGCGTATACTGAATAAAATAGTAAGTGCAAATCTAGGTAGAATATGTGCTAAAGAAACTAGTATTGGTGGAGGAAGACCAAAGAATATTACTGAGATATTGTTTTAAAATATTATATAAGATTGTATCAAGTGTCATATAAAACACTAAAACCTATGTAAATCAACTTTTTAAGATAGTACTTATAGAGTCGAAAATACATAGGTTTTTAATTATGAGATTTAAAGAGTAATACTGTATAAAAGTATTTATATGAGTGATAGTACTCTAATTTATCATTAATTTTTTATAATTCATTATTTAACTTAATCATATGATAGACTGATTTAAAAGTAGAATCTAATATCTATAATCTAAACATATGATATGCTAATTTAGAAGAATATATAATAATTATAATTTAATCATATGATAAACTATTTTAGCAGTATCATATAATTCATCTATATTTACATATTCATTAACTGTGTGTACATCATACATCCCTAAACTTAATATAGCACAGTTATATCCAAGATTAGCTAGTATATTTGCATCACTCCCACCACCAATTACCATTGGATTTGGAACAACACCAACTTGTCTTATTGCTTCCTCACTTAATTTAAAAACATGACTGTCTCTACTAAGTTCAAAACTTGGATAAGACATATTATGTTCAAAAGTGTAAGTAGTATTAAATTTAGATGCAGCATCTAAACAACATTTTTCCATATGATTAAGTTCATATTCTAAAGTTTCAGGGATATGAGACCTGATTTCAGCAGTTAATGTAACCTTATCAGTTACTATATTTGTAGCTCCACCACCTTCTATTTTACCTATGTTTGAAGTTGTCAGAGAATCTATTCTACCTATATGCATATTGCTTATTGCATGAGAGGCAACCAATATAGCATTTATACCTTTTTCAGGTTCTATACCAGCATGTGCTTTTTTACCATAAAAAGAGATTTTTATAGATTCCTGTGCAGGAGCCTTATATGCTATAGAACCAATAGCCCCACCAGAATCTAAAATCACCATATCCTTGCAAGGTAAGTTATCAGGGTTAAAGTTTTTAACACCATGCATACCAGCTTCTTCACAAATTGTAAAACATAGATATATATCTCTATGTGGTATTTTTTCTGTAATAACATGTTCTAGAGCTTCAAGGATAGCGGCTATACCAGCTTTGTCATCTGCACCAAGTGTGGTAGTCCCATCACTTCTAACTATGTTACCATCTAGTATTGGATTTACACCTAAACAAGGTTGAACTTGGTCCATATGAGCACATAAACAAAGAGGTCTACTTCCTTCTTCGCCTTTTATATATGCGATGACATTTCCCGTATTACCACCATATTTTTCACCAGCATCATCTATAATAGCGTCTATATTTCTTTCTTTTAGATAGTTTACTATCCACTTGGACATTTCCAATTCTTGATTAGATGGACTGTCAATTCTAACCATATCCATAAAATTATTTATAAGTCTATTTTTACTTAACATAAATCATTTCTCCTTTTAGAAAAAAATTAAATAAATTACATACTATAAGAAGGGAATATTCCAGGTCCTAATGGAATATTAAACACCATAAATAGTATCAATAGTATAGTCCATACTATCAAGAATGATATAGAGTATGGTAACATATTAGCTATTACAGTCCCCATACCCGCATCCTTATCATACTTTCTTGTAAATGCTAGTATAATAGGGAAGTATGGGAATAATGGGCTAAGTGGATTTGTTATACAGTCACCTATACGATAAGCCATTTGTGTAAGTGCTGGATTGTATCCAACCATCATAAACATTGGTACGAATATTGGTGCAAGTATAGCCCACTTTGCAGATGCACTTCCTATAAATAAATTTATAAAGCACGATAATATAATAAATCCTATCAATAATAAAGGACCATTTATTCCTGCTGATTTCAAAAACTCTCCACCTTTTACAGCTAGTATTAAACCTAAATTACTGTTTGTAAATAATTGCAAAAACTGTGAAGCAGCAAATGCTAGTATTATATATCCGCCCATATCACTCATTGCACCAGCCATTATAGAGACAACATCTTTATCCTTTTTTATTTTACCTATAGTTTTTCCATATACAACACCAGGTATAAAAAAGGCTAAAGCTATTATAGGTACCATACCTTTCATAAGAGGAGCATTATTTGATAATAAATCTCCTGTTTCTGGGTCTGCTAAGAATGGTTTTTGACCAATTACACTAAGTGCTATTATAATTGCTACATATATTAATATACTTATACCAGCTTTTTTAAGTCCTTTTTTTTCTACATCGCTAAGACTACCATCAACATCTAACTCTGCATTTCCCTCGTATTTACCAAATCTAGGAGCTACAATTTTTTCTGTTACCCAAGTTGCCAATAATATTAATACAAAAGTTGATGCTATCATAAAAAATAAGTTCATTGTTGCATTAGCTTCAAATCCAGAATCAATCATCTGAGCTGCTGGTACTGTAAAGCTTGCAGCAAGTATATCGTTAACACTTATCATGATGTTTGCTGCAAATCCTAGACAGACTGCGGCATATCCAGAAAATAAACCTATAAGTGGATGTCTTCCAACACCAAGATATACAAGTGCAGCCAATGGTGGGAATAGTATTGTACCTGCATCTGATGCAATATTTGCAAGCATACCTATAGTCATTACAACAAGAGTTACTTTTGTTTCAGGAATTTTGCTTACTGATGCCTTTATTGTTGCTGTCATAAGTCCAGTTTTATCACAAACACCAGCACCTATCATAGTAACTAAAACTAGACCTAAAGGTGCAAAGCCTTGAAAATTACTAACAATATTTCCTAATAAAATCTGAAGTTGTTCTACAGTTAATAAATTTACAGCAGTTATAGTCTCACCAGTACCAGGATGAACTACTGATATACCCATAGAACCGATTATGCTAGATAGTATAAGTAAAAGTACACATAATCCTAAAAATATTGTAACTGGGTCTGGTAGTTTGTTACCAACAATTTCTATTCTGTTCAATGTTCTGTCAAAAAAGTTCTTCTTTTTAACTACGTTATCATTCATAATATCCTCCCTATGTTTTTAAAATATAATATTGAAAATGAGTATTGTGGTCAAATTTATGATGTAAATTATGACTGTCAATTTAAGACGTGTCCACAATGTGTCCTAAAAAAAGTATAAAATAAACTTTTTCCTATGTCAATGTAATTTTCTGAATTTTCTGGATGAGTGGTGTTAATTAAATATGCTTTAAGTAGATTGATACCGAATTATGTCTAAGTTATCTACATTATATATACGCTTTAAAATTAATTTTAAAACAAAGTTTTATAAAAATCTAGTGGAATATTAAGTTAGTAAAAGAATAAATTAATAAAATACAAAACTTTATAACAGCTAAAGTGGAGTATTTGGGTTAGAATTAAAAAATAATATGTAAGAGGATAAATTGTCATAAGAATATATGAAAAATATAAAAGATTAAAGAATGGTAGAGAAATAGTAAAATACACAAGTTTATATTATGATGAATATAACCTATGTAGGAGCTCTTTTTTAATGACTTTTGTATATGAGAATGCTATAATATATTCGATAATAAGTAAAGAGATATTAAAATAAAATTAAAAATATTAAGCTATTTATATGTTTTTGTAAACTAGATAGTAATATTATTATATTTTTATAAAAAATATATTGGAAATATAATCAATTTATATAATTGGAAATTATTGGATTGTTTTTAATATCGAAATAAAAAAATATGAGTAATAGTACTATATGATAGTTAAATCACTTTTTAAATTAATAAATAATGTGAGAGTTTATTTATAAGTGTATCAACAGTAGTTGAACTGTAGAAGCATTAAATAATTCGTGAATGAGAGTGTGTAATGTACAAGGGGGGTATGATGTTAGAAACAATATTAAAGAATTTTAAAGCAAAGAAGATGAATTTGTATAAATCTGAAATTAGATTGAGAAATTATCGAAGTTTCTGTGGTTTATCATTATTAGGACTCACTATTTCAGCTATGGTGTTTGTATTTGGATTAATTTTATCAGAAGTTGTTACTTTTAATATAGAGTTTTTTATTATACTTGGATACTTTTTTATTCTTTATATTATTTCTAAATTTTACTTAAAAAAACATTCTCAGTATATAACACTTATCTTTTATTTGGCATTAACTCCAGCTATGATAATGGGTATTTTGATGGGAACTTTTCTAGATAAAACAGAACCATCAATCACGATTATGGTCTTTATATGTGTACTTCCTTTATTCATATTGGATAAACCGTGGAGAATTATTCTCTACATAACAGGAACTGCTATAATCTATGGTATTTGTTGCTTTATAGCAAAGGATATAAATATGTTTATGGCGGATTTAGTTGATTTAGTTATTTTTTATTTTTTATCTGTAGGTGTCAACTTTTTTATTCTAAATGACCGTATCGAAAGTGTAGAAAACTACATTAAATATAGAACTAAATCAGAAATTGATTTATTGACAGGTATATATAATCGAGGTGCTGGTGTTGAAATGATTGAACAGCTTATGGACGAAAAAAAGTATGGAGCCTTTATTCTTATCGATATAGATGATTTTAAATATATCAATGATTCTTATGGTCATATTGTAGGTGACCGTTATTTACAAGCTGTAGCTGATAATATAAAGAATATTTTTTATGATAGTGTAGTTTTAAGATTAGGTGGTGATGAATTTGCCATCTACGCTAAGGATTTAAATAATGAGGAGAAGTGTAGAATGCACTTTGAGAAATTATTTGATGCGTTAAATAATATGGAAGATTTATCACAGAATAATTATGTATTTCATATTAGTTTAGGATGTTCAATCTGTGATAAAAATATTACTAATTTTGAAGATTTATATAGTAAGGCAGATGAAGCTCTTTATGCAGCAAAGGAAGCAGGAAAAGGGTGTTATCGAATAAACTGATTTAATATTTTATCAGGATTTCTATCTATATCGAGTAGAAGTGAAATTGAATCAGAGGTATGTCCTGGTGTATCTATGATTTTTCCACATAGCTCTGCTTCAATTTCTTTACGATTATCATCAGATATAAGAAAACATCTCTTTTCAAATTCCTGTTTTAGTGGGGGAAACAAGTTTCTATTTTATTAAAAAAACATACCACACTTACAATTATACTTCAACATAACTTTATAAATTTTGCAATTAGTACCTATTTGCAAAAAAACAAGACAATAATTATATGCTATAAAAAAATGAAATACAAGAAAAGATGGTAGAGCCTCTATGACATATACCACCTTTTATATTATATAAATCAATCTTTAACAGACCTATAAAGTTTTGTCGTGTTTTTCTAAGAATGTTAAGTATTCTTCTTTAGTCATAACTGGAGTAAAGGCATCCAGTATATCTTTAGTCTCCTTAGCATTATCAAAAAGAAGGTCTACAACTGTAAGTGCCATAGCCTTAGCAGGAACTATGTAAGCTAAGTCTTCATCAACTATTTCAAAATCTCTCGTATGAAGAGCACCTTTTACACCACCAATCATAGGGTGAAGGGTAGGCATTATATGAGATACATCTCCAAAATCAAATGAACCAGTGAAATCTCCACCATCGATAATCTTTCCTTTTAAACCTAAATCTTCAAGGTTATTTTTAAATAGGTTATCAAGGTTTTTGTATCTTAATATTGGTAGATACCCAGGAATTTCAGTTATCTCAACATCAGCTCCAACCGCCATTCCACCAGCCATTAATGCTTTATTTATTCTTTTATTAGCATCTATCATGCCATTTATAGTTCTGGCTCTTACATATGATTCCATATGAACATCAGCAGGAACAACATTTACTATATCTCCACCTTTTGTGATGATAGGATGAAATCTAACTCTTTCAGATTCTTTAAAAGTCTCTCTAAGTGCATTTACATTATTTATAGCAAGCATTGCTGCATTTAAAGCATTTATTCCATCATGTGGAGCAGAACCAGCATGAGATTCTTTTCCTATAAATTTAACCTTTTTGCCGACAAAGCCATTACTTTCAGGGCCAACTAAAGCCTTATCCTCTCCTAAATCTGAAGAGTGAAACATCATAGATATATCTATATCATCAAAATAACCTCTTTTTATTAGTTCTTGTTTTCCACCAAAGTAAGTTATTTTTCCTTCTTTTTTCAATTGTTCTCTGTATTCTAATTCAATAAATTCTTCAGCAGGAGTAGCCATAAAAGATATTTTACCATCTAAATGTTCTAAAACTCCACTTTTTACTAAACCAACAGCAGCACCTAACATTCCAGCTATTTGTATATTATGTCCACAAGTATGAGATGCACCTATTTCATTAGAATCTTTATGTTCTTTGCATGATATACCATCTAATTCTCCAAGTATAGATATATGAGGACCTTCTTTACCAGAATTTGTATCTGCCTTACATCCTGTAACAGCTATATTTTTTTCGACAGATAAGTTTAGTTCTTGTTCAAAAAAGTTTGAAACAGCTTCTGTAGTTTTATACTCTTTATATCCATATTCTGGATTCTTGTAGATTCCATGACCTATTTCTAATATTTTTTCTTTGTTTTCATCGATAGTCTTTATTACTAGAGATTTTAATTGTTCTTTATTCATAATAAGTTCCTCCTATATTTTACCTTGAATACTTAAAACTATATGAGCTATACTTGCACATGCAAAGAATATAGTTGTAAAAACAACAAGTGATATTATAACTATTTTCCATGACATTTCCTTTAAAGCTTCTATTTTGTTTCCAACAGAAATTCCTGCAAAAGCTAGTAGAGGAGTAGTTATAGCCATAAAATTAATATTATTAGTGCTAGTTAAGAATACTTCAGATGTTGGACTATATGGCATACTAAGTAAAAGACCTATTATAGTTGCAAATCCAAAAGCAGGAAATATTGATTTAGGAAATAAATCCTTTATAATCATAGCAGCCATAGCAGCTAATATTAACATTACCATTCCAGGAAAAGCTGTTACTATAGATGTACCAACACTAATTCTTTGCCCTATAAGAATTATAACTCCAATAATAGACATAACCAATAATTGATATGAACTTTTCTTTAAATCTAAATTAGCAAACATTTATTAGCACTCTCCTTTTGTAGTTTTTGTTTCTTCAGCCTTTTTACTTCTTGAAAATTTAGGTTCTAAAATTTTGTACATAAAGTTAGTAAATGGTAAAGATACAAAGACCAAGAATATAATTCCTGTTATACTAGACATCATATTACTTGTTGCTGCATAGGCAAGTATTGTATCTGCCATTTCTGGAGGTACCATGGTAGAAAGTGAACCAGCAGCTGCGGTCATCATACTTCCACTACCGACACCACAAGCCATTCCTAAAGCATATGGATGAAGGCCACTATAAATTGACACTGAGCCTAACACACTAAAATATATAGTACCAAGAACTGTACCCATTAAATATGTACCAAGTACGCCACTACCTTCTGGAGAATTTATTCCATATTTTTCAGATATAACTCCTAAAGAAGGTTCACGGCTTATACTTGCAGTAGCTCCAATAGCTTCTCTTTTCATACCAAACATTAATGCAAGAGGTAATGCAACTATTGGTGCAAGTATGTGACCAAATTCTTGAGCAAGAAATGCAGGTCCAGCTTGAATTATCTTATCGATGTTTGGACCAACAGTAGTCCCATATTTTATACCAAGCATTACTAGTGCAATTCCAACAACTTCACCAGCAATATTGATTTCTTTTTCTCCAATAACTTTTTTAAGTGCTTTAATTTTTTTTCCCAATAAGTCAGGTGTTATTATAAGTCCGATTATAACTGCATAAAGCATTGGAAATAGTATTATAGAAGCTGAACCAATAGCTAAGGTTCTTTGTCCTATAAATTCACATATTACTACTAAGATTAAGCAAGTTAAAAAGACTTGAATAAAGTGTTTTTTATTAATTTCCATGATTGCCTCCCTAAAAAATAAATATTGTACTTATTTGAATTTGAAATAGAAAATACGCTTTCTTAAATATAATACGTTTTCCTAAGTTACATAGAATTATATAATAAAACTAAATTACATAGAATTATATAGTAAAATTGTTTTTCAAATAAGTTTCAGAAATGTCAATAACATGTCCTTAATTAAGGATAAATCAAAAATTTAACATTGTCAACGAAAAAATATCTAAAATATTACATAACTTCAAAATAGTAGCATATAAATTTATTTATTAAAAATTTGCTTAAATATTGTAGGAATAAAATATAAAAAGCTTTAAAATATATAATATAATAGTAAAATTAATAAATTATAAAGTATACGAGAAAAAAGCAATTTAATATAATATATAATAATTTTAGTGGGTGATAATAGGTGAAAATAAATAGATTAACAGAAATAATAGTAATACTATTAAATAAAAAATTAGTTACTGCTAAAGCGTTGGCTGAGAGGTTTGAAGTTTCTACAAGAACTATATATAGAGATATAGAAACTCTGTCTATGTCAGGGGTACCAGTATATATGACTAAAGGCAAAGGAGGAGGAATATCTTTAATAGAAGAATATTCTATAGACAAAACTATATTGTCAAAGGAAGATAAGGAGAGTCTAATAATAGCACTTCAAACATTGCAAGCAACAAAGTATCCAGAAATAAATTCAGTAGTAGATAAAATTGGTTCAATATTTGGAGAAAGTAATTTTGCAAACTGGATTGAAATAGATTTTACTGAATGGGGAAGTAATTTTAATGAGGATGATAAATTTACAAAAATAAAAAATGCTATTTTAAGACGCAACACTATAAATTTTGATTATGTAAATAGTTTTTCAAGTCAGACAAATAGAACTGTCGAACCTATGAAGCTAATGTATAAAAGTAAGACTTGGTATTTGTATGGGTTTTGCAAATTAAAGGACGATTTTAGAATATTTAGAATCAGTAGAATGAAAAACTTAGTAGTAAAAGAAGACTTATTTTCAAGAAAGATGATTGAAGAGGCATGTTTAGATGACTCTAAAATAATTAAAGAACATATTGTAACTCTAAGGCTAAGATTTAAAGAAAAGATGCTATATAGAGTTTTTGATGATTTTAACAATGATTTAATAACTAAAAATGAAGATAATACGTATGATGTAATTGCAGAATTCCCAATTGGAGAGTGGATTTATGGATATATCTTATCTTTTGGAGATAGTGTTGAAGTACTTGAACCTAAATTCATTAGAGATAATGTTATAAATAGATTGAAAGAGATGTTTAATATGTATTCCTTATAAGTTACTATTACTAAATTTAATTATATTAAAATATATGACATATAGATGTCGTATTTTATAAATTATAATTAAATCAAATAAACATATAATCAAAAGCAATCAATAAAGCTAAAGTGAGGTATAAAGTATGGATTATGAAATAGTACATATAAGTGAAAAAATAGTAGTAGGTGTATCAAAAGAAACTACAAATAACAATGGGCAAGCAGTAAAAGACATAGGTGAATTATGGAAAAACTTTATGGGGAAAGGTATCTATAATGCTATAAAAGGTAAAAAAAATGATAAAACAATAGGTTTATATACAGACTATCAAGGTGATTTTACAAATCCATATAACTTTGTAGCATGTTGTGAAGTAAATAGTGAAGATGATAAGGATAACAATCTAAGTGAATTTAATGAAAAAGATATTTGTGGAGAGTTTGTTATAAGTAAAGTTATACCAGGTGGTAAATATGCAAAATTCACTATAACAGGAGATATACAAAAGTCAGTAGGAGAATTCTGGTTTGAGTTTTGGAAAATGGATTTTGATAGAACTTATATAAGTGATTTTGAAGAATATCAAAATAATACATATGATATGAATAAGCAAGAAGTTCATATTTACATTGGAATAAGATAAATTCATTGATAAATTTTAATAGATAAAACTTATTATAGGGATAAATAAGTTGATAATCATGAGGGAGTGTATTATACACTCCCAATTTTTATTTTATCTTTAAAAGTGATAATATTATATTTTCTTTAATTACATAATTTTTGAGTAGTTCACAAAGTTCTCTATCATCATCTCTAATCAATATTTTGTTCATAATTTAAATCTACCTTTAGCAATATGTAAGAATTTATTAATTATAATAGGCTATAAATTTAATTATAATTCAGCCGATAATACATGTATATTATACAAATATTTTCAATTTATTATATTTCTATATAATTGGTTTTTTGACAACTTTTTACGTTTTTATATGATTATGTTTTTAATAACTCGTCAAAATGCCAAACATATATTACAATAGAGATATAAGTTTTTTAATTGATAAACTGTATTAATAAAGTTGAATATAATATAGCATGAATATGTACTTTTATTTATAGATGAAATGTATTTATTATGTAGGGAAAGTAAGTCAGTAAGTATAGACAATGACTGAAAAATAATAGCATTTATTGTTACAAGTATGGAGGAGTTAGTTTTATGGAAAATAAAATTTTAATAGTAGATGATGCTATTTTTATGAGAATGATGATTAAAGAAGCTCTGAGTAAAAGTGGTTACGATAATTTAGTAGAAGCAAGTGATGGAGAAGAAGCTTATAATATGTTTAAAGATGAAATGCCTGATTTGACACTACTTGATATTACAATGCCTAAAAAAGATGGTCTAGAGGTATTAAAGGAAATAAAAATGTTGGATTCAAATGCTAAAGTGGTGATGTGTTCTGCAATAGGGCAAGAAAATATGATTGTGGAAGCTGTAAAGCTTGGAGCATTAGATTTTATAGTAAAGCCATTTAAAACAGAAACATTGATTAAAGTTGTAAATAATGCCTTAAAATAAAGGCTGTAAATACACCTTTATATAGTAAAAATACATAAATGTAACAATAGAGGGAGGGGTTTATATTATAAATTATTCACAACTTGATGATGTCCATATAGATGCTCTTAGAGAAATTGGTAATATAGGCTCTGGGAATGCAATTACTGCACTTGCATCCATGATAAATAGTAAGATAGAAGTATTAATACCTATGGTCAAGATACTTGAATATAGTGAAGCTACAAATTTACTTGGAGGTCCAGAAAACAAGGTTGTATGCATTTTACTTGATATGAAGGGCGATATTAATGGGATGTTTATGTTTTTGCTGGATGAATCAATCACTCAACTTATGCTTAACTCTCTTTTTAATAAAGATGAAGCTTTCTTAGACGAAATTACAGGTATTGAAATTTCTGCAATCAAAGAAATAGGAAATATTATGGCAAGTTCTTATGTAAATGCTATTGCATCTATGCTAAATATGAACATAAGTATTTCAGTTCCAGATATGTGTATTGATATGGTTGGAGCTGTGTTAAATGTACCTATGATAAGATTTTCTGATGTTGGGGACAAAATTTTATTTATAGAAAATAAATTTAAAAATAGCGATAATTATTTTATTAGCCACATATTGATGATTCCAGAAATGGACTCGCTTAAAGAAATATTAGTAAGATTGGGATTAGCAGTATGAGTAGAGAGATAATAGTAAATATTGCAGATATGAAAATAGTGTATAAACCAAATGTTTTGGTTACTTATGCACTTGGCTCTTGTGTAGGAGTATGCTTGATAGATAAAATAGCGGGAATTGGTGGAATGTTACATGTTATGTTGCCATATAGTAAAGATGCTATTCATATTGAAAATAAATGTAAATTTGCTGACACAGGAATAAATGAACTTATTAAGTCTATGGAGCATATAGGTGCAAATAGGACATATATAAAAGCAAAAATAGCTGGAGGAGCCCAGATGTTTTTAGGAAATAGTAATTCATCAATTGCAAGCATAGGCTATAGGAATGTTGAAGCAGTAAAAAAAACTCTTTTAAGCTTAAACATTCCTATAATAGCAGAAGATACAGGAATGAATTATGGAAGAACAATACGCTTTTATACTGAGACAGGGGATTTAATTGTAGACTCAATAAATAAAGGAAAAAAGAAAATATAGCTATATTTTTATGTAGAATATGTTTAAGGGGGAGGTATTAAATGAGATTTCCAGATGACCCATATTTAGGTTATGAGTTAGTCGATGAGGGGATTAAGTACCTAAAATTTAAAGTAGATGAACAGAACTTTGGGATTGAACTTGAAAAAGTCATAGAGATTGTTGGGAATCAGGAAATCATATTTATTCCAGAACTCCCAACCCATTCAAAAGGAATAATAAATTTAAGGGGAAAAATTATCCCAATAATAGATATGCATTTAAGACTGAGGAAAAATAATTTAAATACTACTGATTATGTATATATAGTAATAGTTGAGCTGGAAAGTTTAGTAGTTGGATTTGTAGTTGATAAAGTTGAGGAGATAATAGGTTTAGAAGAAAATCAAATATCACCTCCACCAAGGGTTACTCTTGAATATTCAGATTATTTTGTAAGCGGTATTGGAGAGATAGACAATCAAATAATTGCCTTGTTAGATTTGGAGAAGCTTTTGACAGATGAAGAAGAACTTTTAATAGATGAATTGCTTTGTAAATACAATTGCACTATCATGTAACACATATATATAATTATAGTGGCATTGTAATTATATTATAATGGGAACATTTGGAACTATAGTGGTATAATTATTAAGTATAAGAATTTTAAATTATAAGAATTTGAATATATTATGTTTAAGAGAGGTTTGGATATGGAAAATAAGCAACAAGGAACAATTTTAGTCGTTGATGATAGTGTTCTAATGTGCGATTTAATAGATAAAACACTTACAAAAGATAATTTTAAAGTCATAAAAGCCTTTAATGCAATAGAAGCAAAAGAGTGTATTAAAGAGTTTACACCAGATATTATTCTGCTTGATATAATTTTACCAGACAACTCTGGATTTGAATTATGTAGAGAAATGAAATCTAATATTCGTACAGAAGACATACCTATAGTTTTTATAACTTCAAAAAATACAGACACAGATATAGTAAAGGGTTTTGGAGTAGGAGCGATAGACTATATGGTAAAACCTTTTAGTATGACAGAACTAAAAGCTCGTGTTATGGCTCACATTGAAGTTAAAAAATCTAAAGATAAATTAAGAAAAATAAATGATGAGCTGGAATCTTCTCTTGAAAAATTAAATAGATTAGTTGTAAGAGATTATCTTACAGGTCTTTATAATAGACGTCATATAATTAATCAGCTTATGGAACAAAGAAAAATTAATAGATATAGTCATGAAACAGTGTCTCTTATTCTTGGAGATATTGACGATTTTAAAGTTATTAATGATACTTATGGTCATGAAGCAGGAGATTTTGTGCTAACAGTAATCTCAAGTATAATTAAAAAGAATTGTAGACAAATTGATACTGTATCAAGATGGGGTGGAGAAGAATTTTTGATAATGCTCACTAATACTTCAATAGAAGGAGCAAAAATGCTTTCAGAGAGAATTCGCAAAGAAATAAAGGAATTTGAATTTAACTATAAAGGAAATGAAATAAAATGTACTATTACATTAGGAGTAGTAGAGGTAAACTCAACTATATCATTAGAAGAAAATATATCCCTAGCAGATAAGGCAATGTATGAGGGTAAAAATCTAGGAAAAGATTGCAGTGTAGTAAGTACAATGAATGGACTACAGAAGATATAGATTGATATCTTGATAAACTTACTTTATAAAGGAGTATAGATATGAAAAGAGAAGTAAAGCTTTCCAAATTGGCAATAGTATTGCTAATTGTTATAGTACTAGCCGTTATGGCAGGAATTTTTTCTTCAATTTCATCTTATAGAGCATTTGAGAAAGTGGAAAAAAGTATCAATGACATGAACAATTTGAGAAATCAAAGTCAGTATATAAAAGACACAACTGGAGAAGTTTGTGACATGTTAAGAAGATACGTTTTTACAGGTGAAAAAAAGAATAAGGATGTCTATGAAAAAGAGCTATATGGAAAAACAAGAGAATCCGCTTTAAATAAACTTGAAAAAATTGGTCTTACAAAGACTGAGTCAAATAAAATTTTGGAAGCTAAAGAGATATCTGATTCTTTGGTACCAAAAGAACAAAGTGCTATAAATGCAGTTGAAAGTAATGACAAGAGCTTAGCTCAAAGCATAATTTTTAGTAGGGAATATGTAGAATCTCAAGAAAAAATGGATTCTTTAATAGATGAATTTCAAGAGGATGTAGTTACTCGTTCAAATGCTGAAATTGTGGAAGTCAAAAAAGAATTACAAAGTTTGATACTAAGAACGATATTTATACTCTCACTATTAATCATATTAACAATGATAGAATATACAGTAATAAAACTAAAGATAGTAATTCCTATTAATAAAGTAGAAAAACACTTTTCAAGAATTGCATCTGGTGATTTAAGAACAAGCATAGATGTTGAAGAAAGTAAATCTGAAATAGGAATGTTAGTAAGTTCTGTTAAAAAGATGCAAGATATGTTGTTAAATTATATAGACCTTATAGATAGTACATTGACTAGTATCGCAAAAGGGGATTTAAGAATAGACATAGAACAAGAATTTATAGGAGATTTTAAATCAATCAAAACATCATTAGAAAGTATAATAAATTCTTTTAATGATGATTTCTATGAAATAAATCTATCAGCTGAGCAAGTTGCAAGTGCATCAGAACAAGTATCAGCAGGCGCACAAGCTCTTTCACAGGGTGCTACTGAACAAGCTAGTTCAGTAGAAGAATTAGCCTCTACAATTAATGAAATATCTGATGGAATTAAGCAATGTGCAGATAGTGCTAGTCTTGCATGTGAAGTATCTGACCAATCAGCACTACAAGTTGGTTTTGGAAGTAGATGTATGGATGATATGATGACATCAATGGGGGAAATAAGTGAAAAATCAAATGAAATATCAAAGATAATCAAAACTATAGATGAGATAGCTTTTCAAACTAATATTCTTGCATTAAACGCAGCTGTTGAAGCAGCAAGAGCAGGTCAATATGGTAGAGGATTTGCAGTTGTTGCAGATGAAGTTAGGTCTTTGGCTGGAAAAAGTGCTAAAGCAGCTCAAAACACAGCAATTCTTATAGAAGAAGCTATTAAAACAGTGGAAAATGGTGTCAAAATTGCAGAAGAAACTGCAAAAGCATTAGACTTAGTTGTAAATGATGTAGAAAAAACTACTAATTATATTAATGGAATTTCTTCATCTGTACATAGTCAAGAGATAGCAATTACACAGATTTTATCTGGAATAGAGCAAATTTCAATAGTAGTTCAAATGAACTCTGCAACAGCAGAGGAAAGTGCTGCAGCTTCAGAAGAAATGTCTGCTCAGGCGCAAATTTTAAAAGAATTAGTAGAAAAATTTCATCTAAAAGAAAGTGAGATAAGAAAATCATCGTGGATTTAGATTATAGAATATTATATATAATGAAAAATAGAAATTTATTTGTCGACTGTAGGTGATAAATATGAATTATATTGAACCAAGTATGAGACCAATGTTAGATATGTTTATCTTTGAGACAAGTCTATTACTCGAGCAATTAGATGAAATTATGATTCAGACAGAAAAAGAAAGAGTATTTAGCAACAGTAATATTAATGAAACTTTTAGAATTATGCATACAATAAAAGGCTCAGCTTCTATGATGGGTCTAGACAATATGTCTGCTTTAGCACACAGTGTAGAAGACCTATTTTATATTATACGTGAAAGAAAAATAGAGATTATAGATAATGATTTATTGTTTGATTTAGTTTTTCAAGCATTAGATTTTATAAAATCTGATGTTGGGAAACTACAATCAGGAGATTGTATAACTTCTGATTGCTCTAGCTTTATAAAAGATATTGAAGATTATGTAAGTACTCTAGAACTATCAAGTTCTACAAATTTACAAGATAAGTTGAACTTAGAAGACACATACGAAAAAGAAATAACTAATTTAAATTTTTCATATAAAGAAGGCTCAGACATAGTTAAAATAGTTTTTGAACAAGATTGTATGATGGAAAATGTAAGAGCCTTTATGCTTACATTTGAATTGCAAGATTACTGTGAATTTTTAGCATTTTATCCTGAGGATGTAGAAAAAAATACGGATACAGCAGAATATATTAAAAAATATGGATTTTATATACAATTTATCGATAAAGATGATAAGAACATAATTTATAAAACAATAAAAGATAATCTATATGTAAAAGAGTATTCAAATGTTGATAAAGATGATATATATACAAGTGAAAAACAGGATAATATGTTGGCGAAAAAGTTAAAAACTAATTTGGAGATAAATTCCAAAGATGAAAATAATTTTGTAAAAGAAAAAAGTGAATTACAAGAAAGTGTTTTAAATGAGGAAATTGATTTAGAGCAAGATGGTTTAATTGAAGAAAATGAGCATCTGCCAATAAGTAAACAAAATATTATGACTGTAAATTTAGAAAAACTAGATTTGCTTCAAAATATAGTTGGAGAAATTGTAATTATGGAATCAATGGTTGTAAATAGTGTAGATTCTAAAGGTGTTGATATAGATAATTTCAATAAAGCAACAAGACAATTACATAAGCTTACAGATGAATTGCAGGATATAGTAATGTCAATGCGTATGGTTAAAATTGCAGGCGTATTTCAAAAAATGCATAGAATTGTACGAGATATGAATAAAAAATTAGAAAAAAATGTTGAACTAATAACTATAGGAAATGAAACAGAAGTAGATAAAAATGTAATGGATAATTTAGCAGAACCATTTATGCATATTATAAGGAATGCTATGGACCATGCAATAGAGCCTGCTGCTGAACGTATATCTAAAGGTAAAAAAGAAATAGGAACTATAATTTTATCTGCTGAAAATTTAGGTGGAGAAGCTGTCATAAGTATTTCAGATGATGGGAGAGGCCTCATGAAAGATAAGATTTTGGAAAAAGCTAAAGAACAAGGTCTTCTTAAACATCAAATTAATGAATATACTGATGATGAAATTAATTCTTTAATTATGACTCCAGGATTTTCTACAAAGGAATCTATAACTGAATTTTCTGGTAGAGGAGTAGGGATGGATATTGTTCGTAAAAGTATTGAAAAAGTCGGCGGTTCAATTGGTGTAAAAAGTACAAAAGATGAAGGAACAACATTTACTATAAAAATACCACTGACACTTTCTATAGTAGAAGGTATGGAGTTCAAAGTTGGAAATTCGATGTTTACTTTGCCAATATCATCAATAAGAAGTACATTTAAACTTGCAGATTTAAGCCAAGTAATTAAAGATGGCAGTAAAACAGAATTAATTACAATATATGGAGCATGTATTCCTATTATAAGATTACATAAAATATATGATATTCATACAGATATAACTGAATTAGTAAATGGGAATATGATAATCATAGAAAATGAGCATAAAGCAGTATGTATTTTTGTGGATGAAATAATAGGAACTCAACAGGTTGTAGTAAAGCCATTTCCAGTTTATTTTAACAGGTTTAATATGAAAAACAATGGTTTTTCAGGATGCACAATACTTGGTGATGGAAGTATAAGTCTGATTATAGATGCAGATAACATTATGGAAATATATTAGGGGATTTAAAGTATGTCTACAGATGAGATTATAAAACAAGTATTAACATTTTATGTTAATGATGTTATTTATGGAATAGAATTAGAAAATGTAATTGAGACTATAAGGTTTCAACCAATAACATATGTACCACGTCTTCCAAATTATATAAATGGAGTTATTAATTTGAGAGGAAGAATTATACCAGTTATTGATATGCATATTAGATACAATCTTCCTGAAGTTGATTATAATGAGAGAACATGTATAATAATTATAAAAATTGATGAGTATCAAGTTGGAATTATTGTAGATAAAATTGTTGATGTTGTTCTTATAGATAACTTAAACTTACTAGAGACAACTATTTCTAACAACGTAAATATAAATAAAGTTATAAAAGAGATTGTAAAAGTTGGAGATAATTCTATACTAATTTTAGATATTCGAAAGTTTCTAATTGGCAGCATGTAATTAGATTTGACAAATTAGCAGGAGGAAGTTTTTGTATGATAAAACTTACTGATGAAGAATTTAAAATTCTTGTAAACTATATAAAAAAAGAGTATGGAATTGATTTAAGCAAAAAAAGGGTATTAATTGAAGGACGACTATATAATACAATGCGAGAGAGAAAGTTTAGTTCTTTTAGTCAATATATGAACCTATTATTTAAGGATAAGACAGGAAATGAAGCTATAAACTTAATAAATAGGTTGAGCACAAATCATACATTTTTTATGAGAGAACATCAGCATTTTGAGTATATGTATAATAATGTACTTCCTTTTTGGGAAGAAAATAATAAACTCAGAAACTTAAATATATGGAGTGCAGGTTGCTCCAGCGGAGAAGAAGCATATTCAATAGCTATGATTTTAGATGATTATTTTGGAAGTAAGAAAGATTTGTGGAATATTAAAATTATAGCCACAGATATTTCAATGAATTCACTTGAAAAAGCTAAAAGAGCTATATACACAGAAGCAAATGTTGATAATGTTCCAAAATTATGGAAGAAGAAATACTTCATAGATAATAAAGATGGTACATTTAAAGTTTGTGATAAGATTAGAAAAAGTGTATTTTTTAAAACATTCAATTTAATTGAAGATTTCTCACATCAATTTTTTGATTTGATTTTTTGTAGAAATGTTATGATTTATTTCGATTTAAAAACAAAAGAAGAGCTTATAAGTAAATTTTATGATGTAACTAAAAAAGATGGCTTTTTATTTGTAGGTCATGCAGAGATAGTAAATAGAAGAAATACAGAATACAACTATGTAAAACCTGCTGTTTATAAAAAATAGAAGAATATTTTGGGTATATGATTTTGTGGGGGCGGTAATGTGGAAAATATTAATAACATGGTCATTGCTATAGGCGCATCTATAGGTGGTACAGAAGCAATACTTGAGATTATAAAAGACTTACCAAAATCTACACCAGGGGTTGTTGTGGCTCAACATATGCCAGCTATATTTACTGAGATGTATGCACAACGACTTGATAAGCAGTGTATTATGAATGTAAGAGAAGCTAAAAATAATGATAGAGTAGAGCAAGGAAATGTACTTATTGCACCTGGTGGATATCAAATGAAATTACATTTAGATAAAGATGGGTATTATGTAACTTGTGAAGAAGGTAAAAGAATAAGTGGACATTGTCCATCTGTAGATGTTTTGTTTGACTCAGTAGCACAAGTAGCAGGTAAAAACTCAATAGGGATAATACTTACAGGAATGGGTTCAGATGGAGCAACTGGACTTTTGAAAATGAGAGAAAAAGGTTCATTTACAATTGGGCAAGATAAAAATTCTTGCATTGTATACGGAATGCCAATGATAGCGTTTGATAGAGGTTCTGTTGTAATCCAATTACCACTTGATAAAATTTCAAGTTGTCTGATAAGTCATCTTAATATTTGAAAAGCAAAAGATTAATTTTTATAAATAAAAATTAATCTTTTATTAAAATATATGGATAAAAAACCCTAGAAACTCCAAATATAATAAGAGAGATTTATATTTAGGAGGAAAATGATAAGATGAAATTTTTTAAAGTAAATACGAAAGCTAGAGTTTTAAGATATGTGTTTGTTTTATCCTTGACTATAATAGCTGTTTTAGCAATTAAACATGACTATAGATATAATAATTTAGGGAAAGATGCTTTACTTAATCTAAATAAAGATAAAGAAGCTGTAAGCGTTATGAGCAATCAATCATTGCCAAAAGATATTACAAATAGTAAACAAACTTTATCAGTAAGTACAATAGGAAGTAAAACAATAGTTAAAAATGATGAATATATAGAAAGCACTATAAATATGCCTATAATAACAAATTCAAATAAGATTGTTGAAAGGTCTACAAATGATAGAATAAAAAATGATATATTTGAATTTTATAACAAATCGTATAAAGAGGCAAAACAATACCTTAAAGATAATCCTGATGAAGAAAATAAATTTGTTGCAAATGTAGACTTTGAACTTAAAAAGAATACTGATTCTACTCTTAGTATAAAGGTAAGATATTATACTTATAGTGGTGGAGCACATGGATATTATCAAGATATAGCTTATAATGTAGATATGAGAACAGGTAAGTTTTTAGAATTAATGGACTTATTTAAAGATAATGCTAAATATAAAGAAGTTATAGATGAGGAAATTAAACAACAAATAACTGATTTGGAAAAGAAAGATAAAGAAAATGTAGGAATATATAATTTTAAGGGGATAAAAGAAAATCAAAATTTTTATTTGCAAGATGATAACTTAGTTATATATTTTGATTTATACGATATAACTCCATATGCAGCGGGAATACCAGAATTTTCAATAAATAAAAAACTAATAAGCTACATGTTAAAATCGGAGTATGTAGATTTGTTTAATATGAAATAGGATTGTTTAATATGAAATATATTTATTTAATATGAAATAGAATTTGTATTAAAATGTTATGTTATAATATCTAGCATAGAAACTTATTAAAATTGGGGGTATGTAAAATGCTACTTTTAAAAAAAGATGACATAAAAAAAGTATTTACTATGAGAGATGCAATTGAGGCTGATAAAGAAGCTTTTAAAATTTATTGCGAAGGGAAAAGTGTAACTCCTTTGAGAACTAATATACCAGTTCCAAGTCAGGATGCTAGTATGTTATTTATGCCAGGATATGTAGAGGACTTAGGGTGTGCAGGAATAAAAATTGTATCTGTATTCCCTAAAAATGCTCAAAAAGGCAAACCAGTAATTCCAGCAACAGTATTATTATTAGATGGCGAAACTGGAGAAGTATGTGCTGCTTTAGATGGTACTTATATAACTCAAGTTCGTACTGGTGCAGCATCTGGTGCAGCTATAGATGTTTTGGCTAAAAAAGATTCTAAGATAGGGGCTTTAATAGGCTTAGGAGGACAAGGTGAGTCACAACTTGAGGCTATGTTAGAAGCTAGAAATTTAGATGAAGTAAGAGTTTTCAGTAGAAATAAAGAAAGTAGAGAAAAATTTGCAAAAGAGATGAACTTAAAGCTAAGCAAATATAACACTAAAATAGTTGCAGTTGAGTCATCTGATGAAGCCATAGATAATGCTGATGTAATAGTTTTAGCAACTACATCAAAAAAACCAGTATTTGATGGAAATTTAGTGAAAAAGGGAGCATTAGTAAGTGCTGTAGGTTCATACTTACCAGATATGCAAGAGATGTGCCCAACTTGTTTAATTAGAGCATCTAAGATATTTTTTGAATCAACAGATGCAGTTTTATCAGAATCAGGAGATATATTGATTCCTTTAGAAGAAGGTAAAATAAGTAAAGCTGATTTTAGTGGTGATTTAGGAAATGTTATAAACGGAACTATTTCTGGAAGAGAAAATGATGATGAAATAATTGTGTTTAAAAGTGTCGGAATAGGTGTACAAGATGTCGTAACAGCAAAAAGAATATATGATAAAGCAAAAGATAGAGGGATTGGAACAGACTGGAAGTGGTAAAATTTTCAAAATAAAGTTATAATTAGACAAAATTATGCTATAATATCAATAAATAAATTTTTTTATTCAATTAACTGAGGGAGGATATTTGTATGAAAATGGTAAAAAAATTAATCTTATCTGCTATTATGGCTTTAGTTTTAGTTCTAACTATAGGCTGTTCTAATGCAGAAGAAAAAGTAAAATCGAATTTTGAAGCTAATTTAGCAGCACTAGAAATGTATAAATACGATGAAAAAGGTATTTCTGAAGCTTTGACAGAAGCTGAATATAAACGAATTCAAACTTATAACAACGTAGATAAAGTTTCAATGCTTAATCAATTAACACCTCTTTATGGAAAAGAGAATGCTGAAAAGATATACAGCACAATTGTTAAATTAATACAAGGTGTTGAAAAGACAGTAACAGTAGATTCTTCTAGTAAGGATAAGATAACTCTAAAAGTTGTAAGTAAAGCATTGGATACTAGTAAAGTAATGTCTGAGGCAAATGATTTAGTAAAATCATATGTAACTGATAAAAATAATTACAACAAAGCAGAAAAAGAAGTTCAAGACGATATGGCAAAAATGATTATCGACCTTTACAACAAAAAGCCAACTAAGGATGTTACAACTTCAATTACATATACTAAAAAAGATGGTAAATGGCAACCACCTAGCAATATACAAAAATTATGTGAAGGAATATATACAATTTAATTTATTTTAAAGACACTAAAACTATCTTTTAAACATATAATAAACTGTTTGGAAGATAGTTTATTTTATTATTTATTGAACACTACCTTTCAAATTTATTTGATATACTTGGCAGTTTTGACTATATAAAACTTTCAATACAATTATGTTATATCTTGATAAAACATGGTGAATAATTGTATGTTATATAGTCGAAAATATGATATATTAATATTATATTATATGATAAAAGTTTATTTATATGCTTTTAGGGAGATTTTTTATATAAAATGAAAGGGGTGTTTTTATGTTATCAAGGAAAGAATTAAAAAGAGTATCAAAAGCTCAGTTATCTGGAAACTGGGGAATATGTGCAATTAATATGGCAATATATATTGCGTTGATATTAGTTATATCATTTATAGGATTACCTTTTGAGCCTTTAACTACTATCATAGTAGCTATAATAGGTTTTTTAGTTGCAGCAGGATTTACATGCATGTTTTTAAAGATTACTAAAGATAAAAAAGTCAAGATGGGAGATATCTTCGTAAATGGAAGAATTTATTTAAGAAGTTTTGGACTTTATATATTAGAATCAATTGCTGTTTATATTTATTCTTTTATAATTACAATTATAGGAGCATTTTTATCATTTGGAGTTTTACTTACTAGTGGAGCAATTGAATATCTATCAAGTAATAACGTTGGAGTAGGAACTGTAATTTCTACTGCTATAACTCTAGTTATTATAGTAATTGTGTTGATGTTGCCAGTTTATATATTGCTATTATACATTTCTCAAGCTGCTTTTTTAATATGTGAAGACAAAGATAATCTGGGTGTATTTAAAGCAATGGGTGCTAGTTTAGATATGATGAAGGGAAATGTACTTAAACTATTTATATTAAATCTTAGCTTTATAGGATGGTATATATTGACTATATTCACTTTAGGAATAGGTTTGTTATGGTTAATTCCATATATAGGAGTTACTAATTGTAATTTCTATAGAGAATTATTAAAAGATAATCCAGATGTAGAAAATATATTGCTAGATAAGGAAAAATCTTATTCTATGTATTAAGATAGTTTTATAGTTAAATAAAATAAAGCTTTATTTAGATATTAAAGTATAAGAATGACAAGACTGTCTTTTACAAGAACTATTTCTTTAAAGGACAGTTTTTGTTATTAAAAAAATAAATGGTTGACATCACATAGACTACTGTGATAGTTTTAAATTATAATATTGACTATTGTGATAACCATATTTGAGGAGCGATTTTATATGGAAATAAAATTATTTGATTCAGAACTTAAAGTGATGGAAGTTCTATGGGAGATAGGAGAAAGTAAAGCAGGGGAATTAGTAAAAATTTTAAAGGAAGAGACCGGATGGAATAGAAACACTACGTATACAGTTATAAAAAAATTAGTATCAAAAGGTGCAATAGAAAGAATTGAACCAAACTTTGTTTGTAAACCTTTAATAAGCAAAGAAGAAGTTCAAAAGCATGAAACAGAAAGCTTAATTAATAAAATGTTTGGAGGGTCTTCAGAAAAATTTCTTTCAGCTTTTATTAATAAAGAAAATCTCTCAAGTGATGAGATTACAAAACTTAAACAGATTGTTGAGAAATTAAAGTGAGGTAAGATTAATGTTCACTAAATTATTAGAAATGAGTGTTACTTCTGGAGTTTTAATTTTAATTGTTATTTTTATAAGAGCATGTTTGTTTAAAAAATTGCCTAAAAAGGTATTTGTATTATTATGGCTAGTTGTTCTGTTTAAACTTTTAGTACCAGTAAGTTTAAACTCTAGTTTTAGTATTTATAGCATTATTGAGTCAAATTTTGATGCCCAATTGGGAAATACATCAGCTGTAAATTATTCAATTAAGAAAAATAATAATTTTATAAGCAAGAATAATTTTGGAGAGTCTAAGGCTTTATTTAATCTTGAGAATTTTACAGCATTTGAAATCTCAAGTATTTTAACGTTTGGAATTTCTATTATTTTTATTATGTTTTTATGCTTTAAGTATATCAGGACGATTAATCTTTTTAAAACTTCGATACATATAAAAAATCATGAATTTATCAAAAAGTGGGCATATGATAATAGGCGTCTTAGAAAATTTTTTGTTTGTATATCTGAATTTACTAAAACACCACTTACGACTGGTATTTTAAAACCAAATATCATTTTGCCAAAACAAATGGACTATAGTAATGACCAAACTTTAAACTTTGTTTTAACTCATGAATTAGTTCATATTAATAGGTTTGACAATATGTTGAAGTTTTTTATGCTTGTAGCCCTTGCTATTCATTGGTTTAATCCTTTAGTTTGGGTAATGCTTTTTTTATTAAATAAAGATATAGAATTTAGTTGTGATGAAAAGGTAATGAGTATAGTTGGTGAAGAATATAGAGCTGATTATGCAACTGCACTTATAAGTTTGGCAGAGGAACATAATACATTTCCAATGACACTTTATAATGGATTTGGAAAGACAAAGATAGAAGAAAGAATAGTCAATGTTATGAAGTTTAAAAAATCAACCTATATTACTTTTTTGGTTTCAGCTGTGTTAATTTGTGGAACTAGTGTTGTTTTCGCAACTGGGAATAAAGAAATTGATGAAGTTGAATCTTTTAATCTAATGGAAAGTGAGCAAAGTAATGAAAATGACTTTTCAATAGGAGGTCAGCCATTAAAAATAGAATCTAAGATAAGTAGCACAAATACTTCTATAGGGTTATCAGATGAAAGTAATGGAAGTATTGACTTAAGTACATCAGAAACATATAAAAATCAGAAAATTAGTTCAAAGGTTGATGGCGAAGAAGTATATTCTGATGTGTTAAAGTATTCAGTTGTACCAGTTGATAATGTTTCTAAGAATATATCTGTAACAAAAAGTATGAAGACTTTAACAAATAATAAAGTGCAATATAAAGCTTCTGAAAGTAACTAGGTATATGACAAATAAAGATGGATTGAGAATTAGGGATACTATCTTAAAATAATTAAATTTATTTTGAGATAGTATTTTTTATTAAAAAATTTTATAGAAATACTTGACACAGTAATGACTATTGTGATAGTCTGAAAGTGTAGTTAATAACTATTGCAATAGTCGCTATGAACTACACTACCCAAATAAATCTCTAAGAAAGGAAGATGAGTTATGAAAATAAAAAAATCCCTTATAAGTGCAATGATGGTATCTGCTATGGTACTAGGAGGAACAGGAGCAGTATTTGCAAGTGGAAATGACGATGTATCTAATATTGAGTTATCCAAGTTTAAATCTCTAGTAGAATCAGGGGTAACTGAGCCTGCTGACTTAGAAAAACATGGAGTTGAGTATTATACTTATGAAGAGTATGCTAAGCATATTGAAGAGTTAAAAGCATATGCTAAAGACCCTTCAGCAGTTAAAGATGTAAGTTCAAAAGACCTTGAAGATACAATTAAGACTATGGAAAAAGATTTAGAAAAGATAAAAACTGAAGGCTTAAAGATTATGAAACCTATCGTAATAGATAATGAAGATGGAACTCAATTGGCAGTTTCTTTATCTAGAGCTGATATAGCTGAATAATTAATATTAAGTTTTTTAGTGATAAGTATCAAAAGTAGTTAAAAAACTAAATAAGCGTAATTAAACATAGCAAACAAGAATAAAAAAAGCAATAAATAAACAATAACAAAAGACTTAAAGTCTACATGAAGATAGAGAAGTAAAAAATAAACAAATTAAATAATATAAAAGTAAATCTAGTCAAAGTAAAAGTATTAAACCCAATTTGTAATGTTAACATTTTTTATATGTATTAAGAAATGTTAACATTACTTTTTTTATTTAGAATAGGGATTTTTACTAAAAAACTTTATAGAAATACTTGATATAAAAGTGACTATTATGATAGTCTAAAGGTGTGGTTTATAACTATTGTAATAGTCATTAGAAACTACACTACCCAAATAAATCTCTAAGAAAGGAAGATGAGTTATGAAAATAAAAAAATCCCTTATAAGTACAATGATGGCATCTGCTATAGTATTAGGAGGAACAGGAGCAGTATTTGCTGATGAAAGTAGTGATGTATCTAATATTACATTAGAGAAGTTTGATTCTCTAATAAAATCAGGAATAACTGAGCCTGCTGACTTAGAAAAATATGGAGTTGAGTATTACACTTATGAAGAGTATGCTAAGCGTATTGAAGAGTTAAAAGCATATGCTAAAGACACCACACAAGTTAAAGATTTAAGTTCACAAGACCTTGAAAATACAATTAAGAGTATGGAAAAAGATTTAGAAAAGATAAAAAATGAAGGTTTAAAGATTATGAAACCTATGAGAATAGATAATGGAAATGGATTGATAGGTTTCTATGGTCGTTAAATAATTAAATGATACAAAAGTAAATTTAGTCAAAGTAAGAAGTATTAATTCAGCTTGTAATGTTAACTTTTTTTAATGTATGTTAAGAAATGTTAACATTACTTTTTTTTGTTTGAAATAATATTGAAAATATTATGAAAATTCTAAAGAAAGTTAAATGCTAGTTATTAGATTCATTAAAATTTAAAGAAAATATCCAAATGGGTATTTTAAAAGCTGGTTTTAAAAAACTGAGGTTATTGGCATGACAATTGCTTAGTAAATAAAATAAGAACAATATTATAAATTTATGGATTCATAGTATTATTTACTATCAATATTTAAACTTTATTGATAATAAATATATAGTTGATAG
The DNA here is from genome assembly GCF_020658095.1 of Clostridioides sp. ZZV14-6009. Taxonomy (NCBI): domain Bacteria; kingdom Bacillati; phylum Bacillota; class Clostridia; order Peptostreptococcales; family Peptostreptococcaceae; genus Clostridioides; species Clostridioides sp. ZZV14-6009. The sequence continues at coordinate 48,303 of NZ_JAGWDG010000016.1, read as the reverse complement.
CTTCTAAAATGTATCACTAACAAATACACTAAGTTATCAAAAAGGTATTATTTCTAAGGAGGGGAAAGGCATGAAACAATTGCTTACAGGAAATGAGGCAGTAGCACGTGGTGCTTATGAAGCAGGTATATCTTATGCAGCTGCTTATCCAGGAACACCAAGTACTGAAATATTGGAAAATATAGCACTATATAAAGATGACATAATTGCAGAGTGGGCACCAAATGAGAAAGTAGCAGTAGAGTCAGCAATAGGAGCGTCTATTGCAGGAGGTAGGGCTATCGCAGCTATGAAGCATGTTGGAGTAAATGTTGCTGCAGACCCAATATTTACATATGCATATATGGGAGTAAATGGTGCGATGATTATTGTATCTGGAGATGACCCTGGAATGCACTCATCACAAAACGAACAAGATAATAGACATTATGCTAAATTTGCAAAGATAGCTATGATAGAACCAAGTAACAGCCAAGAATGCAAGGATATGATAAAGGCTGCTGTTGAGATAAGTGAAAAATATGATACAACAGTTTTATTTAGAATGGTGACGAGAATATGTCATAGTAAAGGACTTGTCGAGTTAGGAGAAAAAGAAGAAACAGTTGTAAAAAAATATGAAAGAAATCTTTCTAAGTTTGATGCTATTCCGGCAACTTCAAGAGCATTGAGAATTAAACTTGAAGATAGATTAAAAAAGCTTGAAGAGTTTTCTAATGAAACTGACTTAAACTTTATAGAATGGAATGATAAGAAAATAGGCGTGATAACTTCAGGAGCTTCTTATGAGTATGCTAAAGATGTGTTTGGAGATACTGTATCATATTTAAAATTAGGATTTACATATCCTCTTCCAACAAAGAAGATAAGAGATTTTGCAGAACAAGTAGAAACTGTTTATGTAATTGAAGAATTAGAACCTTATATAGAAGAACATCTTAAAGAAAATAACATACCATGTATTGGAAAAGAAAAGATACCTAATATAGGTGAGTTAAATCCAGATATTATAGCGCAATCAATTTTAGGAGAAAAAAGAAAACTAATAGAATATAGCCAAGAAAAAATAGTTGGTAGGCCTCCAACATTATGTGCAGGATGTCCACACAGAGGATTTTTCTATGAACTAGGAAAGGTTAAAAATGTACTTATAAGTGGAGATATAGGATGTTATGGTTTAGGAGGAGCAGAGCCTTTAAATGCTAAAGATACTTGTATATGTATGGGAGGAGGGCCAGGTGTAGCTCATGGAGCACAAAAGATATTTACTAAAAATAATATTAACATGAGAACTATATCTACAATAGGAGATTCAACATTCTTCCATACAGGAATAAATGGTCTAATAGATATAATCTACAACAAAAGTAATACTGTAACATGTATTCTTGATAATAGAATTACTGGAATGACTGGTCATCAAGAAAATCCTGGAACTGGATTTTCATTACAAGGTGATGTTACTGAAATGATGGACATTGAGACTATAGTAAAAGCTTTGGGTTGTAAAAACGTAAAAATAGTTAATCCTAACATGTTGAATGAAGTTAAAGAAGCGTTAAATTGGGCTTTGTCAATTGATGAACCTTCAGTAATAATCACTAGATGGCCATGTGCATTAAAAAAATTTACAGAAGATGATAAGAAAAGATTTGACCTTACACCATCAATTTGTAGCGTAGATGATGAGAAGTGTATTGGATGTAAGAAATGTCTTACAACGGGATGTCCTGCTTTGAGATTTGATAAATCTAAAAAGAAATCAAGTATAAATCAAGCTCAATGTGTAGGTTGTAAAGTATGTGCACAAGTATGTCCAGTAAATGCTATAAAAAAGGTTGGTGAAAAATAATGAAAAAGGTTAAAAATGTATTGTTATCAGGAGTAGGAGGTCAAGGTACTGTTTTAGCAAGTAAAATACTTTCTGCAGGGCTTATAGATGCTGGATATGATGTTAAGATGTCGGAAGTTCATGGTATGGCTCAAAGGGGTGGAAGCGTAACAACACAAGTTAGATATGGAGAAAAAGTACATTCTCCTATACTTGGAAAAGGAGATGTTGATGTATTAGTTTCATTTGAGACTATGGAGGCTTTAAGATATCTTGATTTCCTTAAACCTGATGGTAAATTAGTAGTAAATGATTATGAAATGCCTTCAGCACCAATTTTAACAGGAAGAGTGGATTATCCTGAAAATATAATAGACGATATTAAAGAAAAAGTGGATGTAACAGTGATAAAGGCAGTTGATATTGCCAGAGGTCTTGGAAATGAGAAGGTTATGAATGTAGTACTTTTAGGAGCATTGATTAAGGCTTTACAGCTAGAAAATGACATAGATTGGGAAAAGATAGTGTCACAACAGGTTAAGCCTAGATTTATAGAAATTAATATAAAAGCTTTAAGAGAAGGAATGAATGTTTAGAAAATAAAAATTACAGATAAAAAACTATATTATATAAAGAGTTAGAAAAAATAATTATATATAATATACAAAAGGTTAGGAAAGATTAATTATAGATATAATACACAAGGGATTAGGAAAGATTAATTAAAAATATAATATATAAAGGGTTAAAAAATAATTATAAAATAAAATTATATGTAATAGTTATTTAATGCAATAGCTATTTACTGAGATAGTTATTTAAAAACGAAATTTTATTAATTTAAATATGGAAAATGAATACCTAAATAAGCAATATTTAATAAATATATTTATATAGAGATAACAATAAAATAAATACTTGAAAGGAAGGAGAGCTATTTAGATTATTAAATAGTATTTATAATATGAAAAAAGGCGATTTTATATGGAGTGGAGTTCTTATTTGTCTTATTGCTATTTTAGTGATACCAAGTAGTAGAGCGGTATTTATGGAAGCAACAGGTGCACATCCATATATTGGAGGTTTTTTCAAGTTTGCTGTGTTAGCAACAATGGGAGACTTACTTGGTGCTAGAATTTTGCATAAAGACTGGAAAATACCAGTAGGAATTTTTTACAGGGCTGTAGTTTGGGGAATTATAGGTGTAGTTACAACATATGCTATGTCAATTTACTCAGCAGGTGTAGGGCAAGCACAAGTAGATGGTATGCTTCCATTTGAAGGAATAGCTTTTGCAAATGCTCTATTTAAAAGTGCAACTATGAATATATTAATGTCACCGACTATATTTTTATTCCATAAGGTTATGGATTGTCTTATAGATAAAAAATACGAAGTTGGAAAGGGCGTTAAGGTAGCTCTTAAAGATGTAGTAAATGTTGTAGACTGGAATGCCTATCTTGGTTTTAGTGTTTTGAAAACTATACCATTTTTCTGGATACCATGTCATACAATTGTATTCTTATTCCCTGCTGAATATAGAGTAATTGCCTCTGCTTTTGCATCTATAGCTCTAGGATTAATTTTAGCATTAGCCAATAAATCTAAAGCTGTAAATTAATATTATTAATAAAGTTAGAGTTGTTAAGTTAAAATTATTGATTGCTATTTTTTAAGAAGCTTAAAATCCCCCATTTAAGAGTTTTAAGGTTCTAAAATAATAAGTTATAACTACAAAAAATGGCTGTTGGGACTATTATGATTATAGGTTAAAAAACTTATAACATATATTAGTTTATAACAGCCATTTTTTATGTTAAGTTAGTAAGTTAAAATCTAAATTAGAGGATTTAAAGAAGCTATTCTAGTTGTAGCTACATAAAGCCTAGATATTTCATACCATGTTTTAAAATCTACTACTCCACTTTGAGGTAAACCAAAAATTCCTTGGAATATTTTAACGGCATTTTCTGTATCTGTTCCATATATACCATCTTCTCTAACCTTTGGAATAGCTGGATAAGAGTTAGATATAGCATTTAACTGATTTTGTATAGTTCTAACATATTGTCCAGAAGAACCAACTTGTAGCGTAGTTCCAGGAAATGATACTGGTACACCACTAACGATAGGAGCTTTTTCAAATACTATTTCATCTCCATAGAAATATCTTAGGATTGACTCATAATCGTATCCTTGGTCACCTAGGTCTTTACTACCCCATTGAGTCATTTGATCAGGACATTGAGATTTTTGACCATCACAATATTGAGCTAATAATGGCTGTCTTGCGGTAGGAGGTCTTTTTATAAATGTATTAAATATAGCATCTACAGCCACATTAATTGGTTCAAATAGGTTTCTATTATTTATAAATTTATGATCATATGCTGTTGATGAGGTTATTGTAAAATTATATCCTTTGTTTCTATACCATTCAGTAAAGACTCTATTTAAAGTAAATGATATTATCGCTATTACATTTGCATAAATTGTCTGCTCAGGCCAAGTTGAATATATTTCAGATGAAGCTATGTTTTTAATGTACTCTTTAAATGGAATCCAATAATTTGCAGCTGATGTATTTTCTGGCAGACCATCATGAACTACTATAAATTCAGGTACTACAGGGTTATCTAATACAACGAAGCCAGTAGGTGGTGGCAATGGTTTTAAGTTACTTTCTGGAATTTTAGGAGGATAAGTACCATATAAAGTATGTTCTCCTATATCAAAAATCAACTCACTTTGTCTTGAGAAGGAACGCTTACTTCTTGTTCTAGGAAACATGGGAACTCCTTGTCTAGCTTCAATTGTAGCTAGTAATTGTGTCCCTTCTATGACAACTGTCTCATATCCATCTGCTATGGCTTCTACTATATACTGGCTATAAGGCCTAACATCAGATGGTTGTAGAGAGTAATCTACATCTGGTGCTGGTAATACTAATCCAGTCACTTGACCAGATTCATTGCTTATTAGGTTCTGGTATAAAGTTGATGAACTTTGGCTACCATTAGACATTGAATATATGTTTACTGTTGCATTTTGAATGGGTCTATTGTTAGTAGCATCAATTATACTTACTGTTAAGAAACCATCTTGCATCAAATCACCCTTTCTTTAAATGAATTTAGTTCCCTTATATTTCAAGATATGAATATAGCTTGAGATTTGTTAAATAATATAGATATAAATTTAAATTTTTTTGAGTGTTTTTAACTTATTTAATGGTAAAGAGTTTGATATATAAATTTGAATGTAGAAAAATTTAAAATAAAAGCTTAGAGAAAATAGAAATATAGAAAAAAATAAATTAAAAGTAAGTGTATATTTAAAACACAAATAAACTAAAAATAAGAAGTAATTATAAAACATAAATGAATTAAAAACTTTGAAAGGAAAATTACCTATGAAGCTGGATTTATTTTTATTGGCAGTAGTACCTATATTAATAGGTATGTTTTGGATAAGATCTAAAGATAAATATTGTAGAGAACCGTTAATCCATTTAATTAAATTTTTTATGATAGGTGCTTTTTTAAGTGTTATAATTATTCTTTTAGAAAATCTATTAATGAAATTTAATGTATTTGAAGGATATTCAGAATTATTATATGTATCATTTATAGTTGCAGGTCTTGTGGAAGAAGGTGTAAAAGCTTTAATACTAATCCCTTCATTGATTAAAGAAAAGCATTTTACTGAAAAACTAGATGGTATTATTTATTCTGTATTTTTATCTTTAGGATTTGCAACAATTGAAAATATAGTTTATATTTTCTCTGAAAGTAGAAATTTAGCACTACAGGTTGGTATTAATAGAGCAGTTATCTCCATTCCAGCACATGTAATGTTTGCTATTACTATGGGATATTATATTTCTAAGTATAAGTTTGAGGGGAATGAAAGTAAGAAACGTGAATACTTATTTATGGCTGTATTAATTCCGATTTTATTACATGGAGTTTTTGATTTTATATTGATGATAGAATATAGATGGGCTATTATATTATTTATAGTTTATGTAATAATTTTGTGGAAGATAAATCTCGATAAACTTGAAAAATATATGAATAACTCTAAAAAAGTGTTTTTTGGAAACTTAAAGAAAAAGAAAAGAAAATAAATGACGAACAAGCAAAGCAGATAAAAAGGGGGATTATAAATTTGGCAAATTTACCAAAAGAATTTTTAGAAGATATTAGAGAAATACTACAAGATGAATATGATGATTTTATAAAAAGTTATGATGAAGAAAAGACTACTGGTCTTAGAATAAATACATTAAAAATTGACAAAGAAAAATTATTGAATTTAGATTTATTTGATTTATATCAGATACCATGGGCAGATGAAGGTTTTTATTATGATGATAAAATTAATAGACCTGGTAGAAATCCATTACATGAGTCTGGAGCATATTATTTGCAAGAGCCTTCTGCAATGAGTGTAATACCAAAAGCAGATATTAAAGAAGGAGATAAGGTACTTGATATGTGTGCCGCACCTGGTGGCAAATCTACATATATATTATCTAAATTAAAAAACACAGGTTTATTGGTTTCTAATGAGATTAATGCGAGTAGAATTAAAGCTCTAGGAGAAAATTTAGAACGATTTGGGGCAAGAAATTGTATTATAACAAATACTGATTCTAATAGCTTAAGAAAGGCATTTAATGGGTATTTTGATAAGGTGATTATAGATGCACCTTGTTCTGGTCAAGGAATGTTTAGAAAAGATGAAGTGGCCATCTTAGATTGGAGTCATGCAAAAGTACTTGAATGCCAATCTATTCAAAAAGAGATTATAAGAGATGGATATAAAATGTTAAAGAAAGATGGTATTTTAATTTACTCAACATGTACTTTTTCAAAAGAGGAAAATGAACATGTTATAAATGAGTTTATCAGTGAACATCCACATGCAGAACTTGTTGAGATGGAAAGGCTATGGCCTCATAAAATAAAGGGAGAAGGTCATTTTGTAGCCAAGATAAAAAAATTAGAAGAAGAAGAAAGTAATGTAAAAGAATTAAAAATAAAAAATTTAGATAAAGAAATAAAGGATTATAGGGAGTTTGAAAAGAAATTTTTAAAGACTGATTTTTATAGCAATAAAAAAAATAAATTTTATTTAAGAGGGGAAAACTTGTACCTACTTCCTGAAATATATCCAGATACAAAAAAACTAAAAGTATTGAGATACGGTTTGCATTTAGGGGTTTTAAAGAAGAATAGATTTGAGCCTTCTCATGCATTATCTCATTACTTAAAAGTTGAAGATGTAAAAAACGTTGAAAACTTTAGTGTACAAAGCGAATCAATTCTTAAATATTTAAAAGGGGATGTTATAAATTCTAATGAAAGTAGAGGGTGGGTTTTGGTCTCGGTTGAAGATATACCTTTAGGTTGGGGAAAAGAATCTGCTGGAGTAATTAAGAATCATTACCCTAAAGGTCTTAGAAAAGTATTTTAAACTATTAGAAAAAAGAAGTATAATATTTATATTGTAAGTTTATGGTAGATTAGTTTTGCTGTAGATTGACTTAATATTGAACACAGAGGAGACGATTTTAGTGGGTGAAGCAGTTAAAAAAGAAGTTGTAGAGTGGATAAAAGTGATTGTCATAGCTCTTGTTTTGGCATTTGCAATAACGCGTTTTATAGTGCCAACAATAGTTAAAGGAGAATCAATGTATCCTACGCTTGTAGAACGCGATTATTTGATAGTCAATAGAATTGCGTACAAAGTAGGAGAGCCAAAATACAAAGATATAATAGTATTCAAAACCGACTTAACAGAAGAAAATGGAAAGAAAAAAGATTTAGTAAAAAGAGTTATCGGGGTTCCTGGTGACCATGTAAAGATAAAAGACTCCAAGGTATATGTAAATGATAAATTGTTAGATGAGGCTTCCTATATACATAATAATCGTACTGATGGAGATATTGATATTGTAGTTCCAGAAGGAAAATTATTTGCGATGGGAGACAATAGAGAAAGAAGTTTAGATAGTAGATACGATGAGGTTGGATTGGTCGACGAGCACACCGTTTTAGGAAAAGTTCTAGTCAGATTGTATCCATTTTCTAAGATAGGGACTATTGACTAAACATTATAAATATAAAATTTGGAGCAATCGCTGATTAACTGAAATCACCAGACCATACACAATAGTTGTCTATATTATGATTTGTATAAAAGTATTTACTAAAAAATTTATATACAAATAGACAACACCTTATTTAGTAGACTTATCTAAAAGATAGTGTTTAAAAGTAGCATTATCAATAAAGATAATATAACTATAAAGGAGAATTTGTGAATGAATGAAACTATTAAAGAAGAGATTGTAGAGTGGATAAAAATAATTATTACTGCACTTTTTTTGGCATTTATTATAACTCGCTTTATAAAACCAACATTAGTAAATGGAGAATCAATGTACCCAACACTTAAACCACACGATTACTTAGTGGCAAATAGAATGACATATAAATTATCAGAACCAAAATGTGGAGATATAATGATATTTAAGACTGATTTGTTACAAGATAATGGAAGAAAAAAAGAGCTAGTAAAAAGGGTTATAGGTGTACCAGGTGACCATTTAAAAATTAAAGATTCTAAGGTTTATATAAATGGTAAGTTATTAAATGAAGTTTCATATATACATGATAATTATACTGAAGGCGATATTGATATGGTGATTCCTCAAGGTAAAGTATTTGCTATGGGAGATAATAGAGAAGTAAGTTTAGATAGTAGGTATAAAGAAGTGGGATTAGTGGATGAACAGAATATTAAAGGAAAAGTTATTGTAAGAGTGTTTCCTTTTACACAAATAGGTATTTTTGAGTAGGTGATTTGTATGGCAGTTGGTGTGGCATCTTTATTGTTTAATATTGAAGATGCTTTAAAGCTTTGTGAAAGTACAAAGGAAATAACTCATTTGGAAATTGGTATTGATAATATATCTGAATGTAGTGAGTTATGTAAATATAAGCAGAGAATTTCTAAACTAGGGTTGTCTATAGGAATACACTTACCTATGGAATTAAACACTTGTGAAAATATAGAATATATACGAGCTTCGTGGATAAGTTTTATTGAGAAGATAGAATTAGAGCTAAAAGGATTTGATATAAGGTACTTTAATCTTCATTTGGGTTATATTATGACAAATAGACTTAAAAAGAATAGGGACAAGTATTTAGATAATAGTGTGGATTTTTTAAATAAGATAAATACAGATTCATATATTTGTATAGAGAATACTTATTCAAAAGGTGGCGATTTTTCAAATATTGGAAATATATCCTATGATTTTGAATATATATTTAAGAGGATTAAAAATTCTAAGATTTGTTTTTGTTACGATACTGGACACTGTTTAATTGATGAGGATGATTATTTAAATAACTTGAAAGATAAGATAAAATTGATACACTTAAGTGATAATGATGGTATCAATGATATACATGTTGGTATAGGAAGAGGTATTTTATCTGAAGAGAGTGTTAAAGAGGTTTTAAAATTAGATGCAGAATATTTAGTATTAGAAATAAATTATGAAGACATTGAAGATACTATAAGTAAATTGAATCATATTGTAGGAGAGGGTTAAATACCTCTCTTTATCTTGTTGATATGCCTTGTTGATTAAAATGTATATTCATCAAAAGGAAGGAGATGTTGAAGTGAAGAAAATAAATTTAAAAATAGACGGAAGAAATAAGGAGTATTCATTAGACGAAAATTCTTTGGGAATTAGACTAGGAGATATAGCAAAAGAGTTTTGCGATGAACATAAAGGATATATAACACTTGCAGTTGTAGATAATAAACTGAAAGAGCTAAATTGTAGAGTGAATAAGGATTGTGAGATAGAGTTTTTAGATACTACAAATGAAGATGGAGAAAGAGTTTACTTTAGAGTCATGTCATTTGTGTTTGTGATGGCTTGCAGAGAGATATTTTGGGACAGCAGAGTTACAATAGAACATTCACTATCTGGTGGACTATATTGTGAAGTTCATATAGAGAGAAAACTTAAAGAAGTTGATATTGAAAATATAAAAAATAAAATGCAAGAGATAATAAATAATGACTACATTATAGAAAAAATAGAAGTTACGAGGGATGAAGCTATTTCTATATTTGAAAATAATGAGATGTATGAAAAAGCAGAGCTTTTGAAATACAAGGAATATGATAGCGCTAAAGTATATAAATGTAGAAACTATATAGACCATTTTTATGGATATATGTTGCCATCAACTGGTTATATAAAATCGTTTGATATCATACTTTACAATGGAGGCATTATAATTTTAGGGCCTAGTGAAGAAGATAAGACTCTTCCTATGAAATTTATACCTCAACCTAAGCTATCAAATGTATATTATGAAGCAGAAGAATGGTCAAGACTCATGGGAATTGATAAGGTAGTATCACTTAACAGAATAATAGAAAATAATGAATATGGAGATATAATAAGAACATTTGAAGCATTACATGAAAAGAAACTATCTCAAATAGCAGATATGATAAAAGATAACAATAAGAGAGTAGTTTTAATAGCAGCTCCATCCTCATCTGGAAAAACAAGCTTTGCTCATAGACTATCAATACATCTTAGAGTAAATAACTTAAATCCGATTTCAATATCTTTAGATGATTATTTTATAGATAGAAAACATACTCCTTTAGATGAATATGGAAACTATGATTTTGAGTCAATTTATGCTATAGATTTAGAGAGATTCAACTTAGATTTAAATAAACTTTTAGCAGGTGAAGAAATTGAGGATATAAGGTTTAACTTTAAAGCTGGAGCAAGGGAGTATACTGGCAAAAAGATAAAGATAGACTCAAATCAACCAATTATATTAGAAGGTATACATGGGTTAAATCCTATTTTAACAGCATCTATACCAGATGAAGATAAATTTAAGATATACATAAGTGCCCTTACTCAAATAAATTTAGATGACCATAATAGAATTCCTACTGCTGATTTGAGAATGATAAGAAGAATTGTTAGAGATTATAATTTTAGAGGATATAGTGCTGATAATACTATTTTGCAATGGGCATCAGTTAGAAGAGGAGAAAAGAAAAACATATTCCCTTATCAAGATGAAGCAGATGCTATATTTAATTCCGCCTGTGTGTATGAATTAGCGGTTTTAAAGCGATTTGCTAAGCCTCTATTGGAAGAAATAGATGAAGATAATCCTGCTTATATTGAAGCGACTAGATTATTAAAGTTTTTACAGTACTTTGTTGAACTAGATGATATTTCTGATATACCAGGAACTTCAATCCTTAGGGAATTTATTGGAGGAAGTAAAATAGTTGATTAGCATGTATTATTGATTATTTTATTGTACTCATATTGAACTAAATATTTTCTTAGAGATACTGAATAATCTATGGTTTGTATTTTAAATAATATTGATGGAGTATTAAAGTGAAAATTCTATTTAGTTATCAAAAATTCTTTGTTTTGTGAGAATTAGTATAGATAATAAATACTGTTTAACTTTAATACTCCTTTTATAATATTATGATATTTTTTATAATATGCTTGAAAAATAAAGTTAAGTTTGCAAAAAATAGTTTTAAAGTATAATTTTTTTTAACACTGTTTTATTATAGTATAAACTTGTGCTAAAATAGAGTATATAACATAAGATGATGAGGTGCATATGAATACGTTAGATGAGACATTATTAAAAGAAATTATAAGTTCTAATAAAAAATATACAAATTATGGACAAGTTGCTAGTTACATACCAGAATTAAAAAATGCTCGTAGAAATGATTTAGGAATTTGTATTATAGATAGTGAAAATAACCTTTATAGTGCTGGAAATTGTAGCACGAAATTTACTATACAAAGCATTTCAAAACCAATTGTGCTTGCAATGGCACTTATGGACAATGACTGGGAAGACGTTTTTTCAAATGTTGGAATGGAGCCAAGTGGAGACCCATTTAATTCTATAATGAAACTTGAGACTAATGATACTAAAAAGCCTTGTAACCCAATGATAAATGCAGGAGCAATAGTTACCACTTCTCTTATAAATGGGAGCTGTTTGGAAGAAAAAGAAGAAAGAATGCTTAGTTTTTTTAGAAAGTTGGCAAAAAATGATAATATAGGAATAAATTATGATGTCTATAAGTCTGAAAAAATGACTGGAGATAGAAATAGAGCTATGGCTTATCTGTTAAAAAGTGATGGATTTATCAGAGGTAATGTAGAAGATGTTTTAGACCTTTATTTTAAACAATGCTCAATTGAAGTGGATTCTATAGATTTAGCGAGAATTGGTATAAATCTTGCTAATTATGGAGTAGACATAGAAAATGGAGAGCATTTAATGAGTGAAATGGTATCTAGAATTGTCAAAACCTTTATGATGACTTGTGGAATGTATGATGCTTCTGGGGAATTTGCTATTAAAGTTGGAATTCCTGCAAAATCTGGAGTTGGGGGTGGTATAATGGCTTCTGTGCCAGGACGTATGGGTATTGGTGTTTATGGACCTGCACTTGACAAAAAAGGTAACAGCGTCGCAGGAGTTAAAGTTTTAGAGGAGTTGTCAAATAAACTCAGATTAAATATTTTTTAAAATTTTAAGAAAGGATTTTTTTGACAACAACATATAATTTAATATATAATTAAATTGTAAAGAAATATGAATTAAATAAATTTTTTAGGAGGGGTCAATGAAAGAGGTATTGGTATTACGAGATTTGGAGTGCATAAAGGCTATTGCACATCCACGTAGAATAGATATTCTAAAAGCATTTGACAAATCGCCATTGTCAGCAAAACAATTATCTCAATTATTGGAAGAACCTCATGCAAAAATAAACTACCACATAAAAATGTTATACAAAGTTGGTATTTTAGAATTAGTTGAGGAAAAAATAAAGTCGGGGATTGTGGAAAAATATTATTATCCAAGTGCAAAAAATGTGGTTATAGGGAACAGGATACTTAATTTTTCTTTAGACAATGGGGAAGAAAAAGAAGAATTGTACATATCAAGATTTGAAAATATGAGTGAAGTTTTTTATAAAGCAGCAGAGGAAGATGTTTTAGAAAATGAAAATATAGTTGATTATCATGATATTTCTCTTACTCATGATGAATTAGTTGAACTTAATGACACTATGAAATCAAAGATAGATGAAATTTTAAATAAAAGACAAGACAGCGTTGAAGGTTCTAAGTATGATATAGCTATGGTTGTAGTTCCTACAGTTGAAGAAGAATGTCCTAATTAGAATCATTAATTATGTATTAATTATAAAACATAAGATTAGAGATTGAACATCAGAATTTACTTAATAATCAAAAAATACTTTTGAGCATGAGTAAAATAATGATTTTTAGTCTCTATTTTTTTATGCTATTAGAGTGAATAAATATGCTCTTTGAAATTTATCAAAATGGGTATAATTAAACTATAAATATTAAAATTTATAATTAATCTATACGAAATTAATTATAGTTATACTAAAATCAATACTTACTTATTAAAAGTTTAAAAATTAAAATTATATATAAATAAAAGGAGATTAATATGATTAAATTAGGAACACATATTTCAATAGCAAAAGGATTTGCAAAGGCAGCTGAAACAGCTGTGTATATTGGTGCAAATACATTTCAATTTTTTAGTAGAAACCCAAGAGGAGGAAATGCTAAAGCATTTGATGAAAAAGATATAGCTAAATTTCAAGAGATTAGAAAAGCAAACAATTTTGCACCATTACTTGCACATGCTCCATATACTATGAATCTAGGTGGAGTGAAGGATGATGTTTATGAATTCGCAACACGAGTAATAGATGAAGACATAAGAAGAATGGACTCACTAGGTATAGAATACATGTGTTTTCACCCTGGAAGTCATGTAGGCGGTGGAGTAGACTTTGGTATAGATAGAATAGTAAAAGGGCTAAACAATGCTATTAAAGGAGATGAAAATATAACGATACTCCTTGAAACAATGTCAGGAAAGGGAACTGAAATAGGATTTAGTTTTGAGCAGTTAAAGAGCATAATAGATAATATCGAACATAAAGAAAGAATAGGTGTGTGTCTTGATACATGTCATATTTTTTCAGCTGGTTATGATATAGTTAATGATTTGGATGGAGTTTTAGAGGAATTCGACAAGGTTATAGGTATAGATAGATTAAAAACTATACATCTAAATGATAGTATGATGCCATTTGGAGATAAAAAAGATAGACATGCTGCAATAGGTGAAGGCAAGATAGGACTAAAAGCTTTAACTGATTTTATGGAACATCCAAGCATTAAAGATTTGCCATTTTTCTTAGAAACACCTTTTGATGATGAAGGTCATAAGATAGAGATTAAGATGATTAAAGAAATTTTATCTAGTAAATAATATTTTAATGTGATGTAGATAGTATTTTGATTTGATATAAATAATATTTTGATGCTATGTAGATTAAATTTAGATTAGAAGTTAGTGAAATATAGATTGGTATATTATGAAGCATATTAAATGAAATCTTGATTTAATATAAAAGAGTATATTATAAACTATATAAATGAACTTGATAATATGTGTATATATTGTGAATAGTATATAAATAGATTGCAAAAATTCTCATAATTTGTTGTATAATTAAAAGTAACATATTGATAATGTGTAAAATTAATTAAAAGTTAGGTGGGGAAGGTTATGAGAAATTTAGGCAAAACTAGTATGAAGATAAAAAGAGTCGGTTTTGGGGGAATTCCAATACAAAGAATTACACAAGAAGATACTAATTTAGTTATAAATGAGCTAGAAAAACAAGGCATAAACTTTATTGATAGCGCGAGGGGATATACAATAAGTGAAGAAGCGATTGGAATTGCTATAGAAGGAAAAAGAGATAAATTTTTTCTAGCTACTAAAAGTATGTCTAGAGATTATGATTCAATGAAGAGAGATGTGGAAATAAGTTTAAATAACTTTAAAACTGATTTTATAGATTTATATCAATTCCACAATGTTAAAGAAGAAGAGTATGACAATCTTTTTAAAGGTAAAACAGCTTATAATGCTCTTTTAGAAGCAAAAGAACAAGGTAAGATAAAACATATTGGTATAACTAGTCATAACTTAAATACTATAGAAAAAGCTTTAGAAAGTGGCAAATTTGATACTATACAATTTCCTTACAATATAGTTGAAGGACAAGCAGACGAGGTATTTAAAAAAGCTCATGAAAAAGGAATTGGTATAATAGTAATGAAACCTTTAGCTGGTGGAGCTTTAGATAATGCTACATTGGCTATTAAATATATATTGTCTAAGGACTATATAGATGTGGTTATACCAGGAATGGATAGTGTTGAGCAAGTTAGACAAAATGTCGCTGTGCTTGAAAATCTTGTATTAGATGAGAATGATGAGAAAGCAATTAAAGAAATAAGAAATTCTCTAGGTAAAAAATTCTGTAGAAGATGTGAATATTGTATGCCTTGTGCTGTTGGAATAAATATACCTTTAAGCTTCTTATGTGAAGGATATTACACTAGATATGGATTAGAGGAGTGGGCTAAGGAAAAATACGAAGTTATGGATGTTAAACCTACTGAATGTATTGACTGCGGGCTTTGTGAGAGTCGATGTCCATATGAACTTCCAATAAGAGAAATGTTAAAGACTGTTGTTGAAAAGTTAGGATAGATTTTACTTATTGAAATCGGTGTAATGTAGAATAATTTGTGCTTCAAGATTAATAAAAAGCTTCTTTATGGCAATGATTTAAATATAATCAAATGTCATAAAGAAGCTTTTTTATGAATACTTTAGAAAACAATTAGTCAAATAAATTATACCAGATGGAGAATTTATAAAATCTAGAGATATATTACAAGAGATGTTAGAGCAAGAAATGGCATTAGAACTAGGTTATGAAAATGGTGACAACCATAATAAGAATACAAGTAACAGAAGAAATGGATATAGCAAAAAACTATAAAGTCACAATTTGGAGATTTACAACTAGATGTTCCAAGAGGCAGAGATAATGACTTTAATCTAATAGTCGTTCCTAAAAACATTAGAGATACCTCAGGAATCGAAGGAAAAATAATATCACTTTATGCAAGAGGTATGTCAACAAGAGATATACATGACTAAATATTAGATTTATGTGGTATAGAAATTTCAACTGATAATACAACAAATGTTGTAATTCAAGAACTAAAGAATGGCAAAATAGACCCCTTAAACAAGTTTATCCTTTTGTATTTATGGATGCAATTCATTATAAAGTAAGATATGATGGAAAAATAAAAAATAAAGCTGCATATGTGATTTTAGGAGTAAATAAGGATGGTTTCAAAGATATTTTAGGAATATGGATAGGTGAAAACGAAAAATCAAAGTTTTGGTATAGTGTTTTAACGGATTCAAAAAATAGAGAAGTTAAAGATGTACTGATTTTCAGTTTTGATGGATTAAATGGCTTTAAAGAGGCGATAGTTGCAAGTTATCCTAATTCTGTAATACAAAAATGTATAATCCATCAGATAAGAAACACTTTTAAATATATTTCATACAAAGATTCAAAATAATTAATAAGTGATTTTAAATCTGTATATAAGGCAGTTAATGAACAAGAAGCTTCGTCAACTTTAGATAAAATAGATGAAAAAGGTGGTAAGCAGTATCCTTAAGCAATTAAAATTTGGAGAAATAACTGGGATGGTATATACAATCAGTTATCCATATTTTTTGATAATAGAATATAATTTTTAAAAATCATATTCTAAAAATTTGCCATAATAGATATGGTTTCCAAAAATATTTAGGAATATCCAAATATATATATTTTACAATTTATTAAAATAAAATTCATATATTGGGAAACATTAATAGTAAATAAACAATTGTGCTATAAAGCGAAAATTATCTTTAGAAGCACAAATTAATTTACAATTTCGTTTAAAATCAGTGATTATTCAAAAGATCTTACATTTATATTTAAAAATGACGAAAATATTATTCAAAAAAATAATGAACTTGAAAGATAGTCAATTTTCTTATAAAATAAATAGGTACAGATTAAGAGAGTATACAGTATCTACTTTCTTAATCTGTATAAAAAAATATTTAGATATATAAAATAACTACTATTTTAGTGTTAATACTAATTAGACTTTATTTCATATTTTCGTTTTTATCCATATAAATGCTTACTATCCCACTCTTTATGTCTTGTTTAAAATTGTAAACTAAAGCTTTGAAAATTCGATCTCTAGAATAAAATCTTACTATATCATATTTCTTGTCAAGAGTTTCAGTATGTGAGGAATTTTTTATTGTAAAACTAACCTTTGCATCTTTTTTAAAAACCAATTTCCATTTTTATGCATATCTACATAGTATCCAATATCAGTGTATTTTCGAATATCTGAACGCTTACACTGTTTCGTAATAGTATCTGATGATTTATATTCTACAAAGTCAATCTCACATTTTTCCATACAAAATTCCTCATTTGTTATATTTTTTCAAGAATAGTCAAGAAATCTCCCTATTAAAGATACAGATTATTATTTTTGGTAGTTTATCACACTTGCAAAATAAAAATAGTTTATTTTACCATAATCCTGTGAACGCTTAATTTACAAAATACAAAATGAACAGATTGAAATTTAATAATATTACAGTTCGGAGAAAACAGTGTTTAACCATATATAAGATAGAGTGCATATGTGTAAAAATGGAGTATAGGTAATTAGATGCTATAGTTGCTTTTTACTTTAATCTTTTTTACTTCTTTAAATCTTTATACAATTCTTTGGCTAAGTTTTACATTATAGATTATAGAAGTTTTTATTCTTAAATAATTTAGAGAAAGATTTCATTTGTTCCATATAACAAGCTTAAGCAATTTTTTCAAATTCTTTATGGAATATATTATTCTCAAATATCTCATAATCATTCTTCACAGCCTATTTTTTATTATTCCTTATATATACAACTATATAACCTTTTTATTTAAATTACACATATTACATAGAATTTTTGGTAATAATATAACTTTACTATAATTAAAAATAGAATAATTTTTCAAATTTTTTATCTAAAGCTATACACAAAATAAGTGCTAGTCTTGCTGTTGGATTGAACTTTCCTGTTTCTATTGAACTAATAGTGTTCCTTGACACACCCACTAATTCAGCTAATTGGCTCTGAGATAAATTTATTTCTTCTCTAGCTGCTTTTAAGTTATTTTTTAATACTAATTCTTTTTTCATTTGACTACCTCAATGATAATAGTACAAAATTAATTAATGAAAAAATAGTACCGATTGTACCTATAATTCCAACAATAATATAAGATTTTTTATGTGTAAATGGATATTTTGAAATAGTCTCAGCAGCTAAAAATGCCCAAAATAATGAAGATGCAGCATAACTTTCTTGTCCTACATAAGCATTAAATAGAATGATAAAAACGTATATACAACAGAATACAAAATATCCTACAGATCTTCCTTTATTTTGTATATATTTTATACCTTCATCATTATTTGATTGGCGGCTCTTTTTTAAAATTTCCTCTTTATTCATTTAATAAACCTCCTTTTATATATGCCAAGTTTACTTGGTATTAATATTATTATAGCATGACAAGTTTTATTGTCAAGACTGAAAATAAATTAAAATATAGATTAAGACATTAAGTGTTTGAAGAAGAAAGGAATTAGTAGATAGACATCTATTTACTAGTACAATTTAATCAGAAGGTATAAAAATTATAGTATTTTACTAATTTATGTTAAATGATAAAATAAATTATATTAAAAAAATATTATAATTTTGCTATTTTAAATAACAAAATTATAAATTTAATAGCAATAATTTTTTGAAATATATATTAATAACATAAAATAATAAATTTTATTATAAATTTTATTGTAAAGTTTGTGTACTATTATGTATAAAAATAAGTGTTGAAATTAGGAAAAACACCTAATATACTAATAATAAATAGAAAATTAATAAAATATATATTATTCATAAACATAAATTAATCCCATATCACATTTGCAAATGTCAAAAAATCATTAATACTTTTTAAAAAGTAATCTACATGTATGATTTATCTCAATTATAATTCAACTTTATGTAACTGCAATTATTAATTAAAATGGAAGTGATAATTATTAAAAATAATAAAATCTTAAAAATGAAGCGAATAATAAAATTAATATTAGATACTGATAAAAAATTTATTTTTATCAGCTTGATTTCTTCAATAATACTATCAATTCTACCATTGTTATCTCTTAATTTAATGCAAGAAATTATAAATTCTTTGCAAATAAGTAATAAAAATATTGAAAAAATATTTGTTATTGTATTTTTATATTTATTTGTAAACTTTTTACTCTTAATAATAGAAACATTTATAGGTTATTATAAAAACAAATTTGAATTAGAGTTCAATTTATGTTTAGATAACTTAATTTTAGAGAAGGCATCTAATCTTTCTTTAAAAGATTTTGAGGATAGTGATGTGTATGATAGATTTAATAGAGCACAAGGAGATATCAATAATAAAATTATATTAATGATAAGCACAATTATTCAAATAATGACTTTACTAATAACCACTATTTTATACATTATAAAATTTATAGGTTTTAATATTTGGATGATACCTTTTATTATAATTATACCTATAATAAAATTTTTCGTTATAAATAAACTCAATATCAAGAAATATAACATCATTAGAAATAGGACAAGTGAGACTAGAAAATCATGGTATTACAGTTATTTAATTACTAATGGAGATGCTTTCAAAGAATTAAAAATTAACAATTTATTTTCATATTTTATAAAAAAATATAATATATACATAAATAAATTTAATAAACAAGACTTAACATTAGAGAAAGAAAGACTGACTAAAATATCACTATTAGATTTTTTAGAAGAATTTATTGATGGCATATTATTTGGAATAATAATATATTTTGGTATAGTTCAAGTTATATTAATAGGTGATGTTATTACATATACAAAACTGATAATGAATATAAAAGATAATATTAAAAATATTTTGAATTTATTTTCAATTTTAAAGCAAAACAGTTTATATATCAACATGTTATTTGAACTTTTAGATATGACAAATGAAGTTGAACTTCAAACAAAAAAGACATTAATAAAGGTAGATTCTATTGAAAAGATTGAATTTAGAAATGTATTTTTTAAGTATAAAAGTAGTCAAGATTATATACTTAAAAATATAAATTTAGTTATGAAAAAGGGTACTTCTTTTGCTATTGTAGGTTTAAATGGTAGTGGAAAAACTACTTTAGGTAAATTAATAATGGGTTACTATTTTGATTATGAAGGAGATATTTTAATCAATGGAGTTGATATCAAAAATATAGATATGGATTCATATAGAGAAAAGTTAGGATTTTTATTTCAAGATTTTTTAAGGTTTGAAGCAACACTTAGAGAAAATATTTATTATGGTAACCTTACTTTAATTAATGATGATATGAAATTAGAAAAAATAATAAATAAGTTTGATTTAAATAAAATTATAGAAGGTGAAATTAATAAATATGATATACAATTGGGATATTGGTTTGACTCTGGAAAACAAATTTCAATGGGACAGTGGCACAGAGTTGCCTTAGCAAGAACTTTTGTCAAAAATGCAGATGTATACCTTTTAGATGAACCTAATTCAAGCCTAGATCCATTTACAGAAAACAACTTATCAAACTTATATACAAAGGTTTTCGAAAATAAGATAGGTATAATAATAACCCATAGATTTATAAATATTGTAAAAAAAGTTGACGAAGTAATTGTTATAGAGAAAGGAAGTATTGTAGAGAAAGGAACACATGAATACTTATTTGAACAAGGAAAATTATATTCAAAACTTTATAAAATACAACTAGAAGGGGAGTTTATTGATGGAGAATGTGAACAGATATAAATGTCATGATATTTTTATGGTAAGAACACCATCTTTACCCATAAATATATATACAGCATTAGATGGATACTATAATGAAAATGTTGAAAATTTAATTCAAGAATACAATTTATATAATTTTTTTGAAGAAAATTTACTTGTATCAAGTAGAAATTTATATGACTCTTTTGAAAAGTATACTATAAAAAAAGAAGAAGGCAAAATAAAAAAAATAAAGAACTACAAAGAAAGTCTTTTGAAATATATAATAAGATCATCATCAAGACCAACACCATTTGGTGGTTTTAGTAAAGTAGGACTAGCACAATTTAGGAATAGTGATATTGGAATAAATATTTCTAAGGATTTAGTAACTAAAAAAGTTAATGTTGACAATTCTTGGCTTCATTTTATAATAAATTCTTTTGAAAATAATATAATAATTTTAAAGCAATTAAACTTAAAAATTAATCCCTTATGTTATAAATATGGAGATAGATTTAAAAATCCTTTTTGTTCTAATTTAGGTAATGAAAAAATTTCTTCAAATAAAAATAATATTAAATATTCAAACTTGATACAGTTAATTAAAGAAGAATTAAAAACGTTTAAAAGTTACGAAAAATTATGTTTAGCAATTGTATCTATGTATGAAGGAATTAATATAAATATTGTTAATGACACTATACTTAAGTTAATAAAAAGTGAGTTTATATTAACTGATTTAAGAATAAATTTATTAACTCATGAACCATTAAAAAAGCTAATATCAAAGCTTGAATTTCTAGAATTAGATGAAAAAAACAAAGAAATCTTATCAAAATTAAAAGAGTTAGATTCTTTAATATTTTTTTATAATAATTATAATTATGATGTTAATAATATTAAGAAAATCTCTTCTATTATGGAGAGTATCCATAAGTCAAATACATATTTAATGTTAAACACTGGTATAAAATTTAATAATAATTCAATTGATATTAATATAAAAAAAGACTTAGAAGAATTTGCAAATATTTTTAAAAATTTATTTATTGAGAAAAAATATGATAATGAATCTGTGGAAGATGATTTTATAGAAAAATATGGACTGAATATAGAAGTACCATTTGTTGACTTTATTGATCCTAATGGTTTTGATGCAATTAAAAGATTTAAACATGTGAATGAGCATAATAAATTAATATATGAAAGAGAGGATATGATCAAACGACTATTAGAGAAAAAGTTAACCTTATCTCAGATTAATCATAGTGACGAAATAATAATAGAGGAAAAAGATATAAAAGATGAAATTAAGCCTAAAACTGAACTGCCAATATCTTTTGATTTAAATGTTTTTATAACTAAAGATGAAATGAATAACTATAATTATTTCGTTGGACCTAATGTAGGAAGTGACGATGGTGGAACTACATTCCAAAGATTTGAAGAGGTATTAGATAAGAAGCTTTTCCAAGAGTATTTAGACATCTATGACAAAAAAAATAAATTAATAGATGATGACTATATAGTATCAGAAATAAGAGAGATAAGCTCAAATGGTAGAATTACTAATATATTTAATAAAACAACAAACTATAATAATTATATTAATTTTGGATTTCCTTCTAATGATAGTGTTGGAGAAATTAATGTGGAAGACTTATCAATAGGCTTAGATGACAACGCTCAATTTTATATTAAATATAAAAATAATAAAAAGATAAAATTTGTACTGGATAATATGTTGAATCCTAGCGTAATAAATGATGTAGCATATATTTTGTATCGTATTTCTAGTAATTACAATAAATGCTTGATACATAGAATATTTATGTTTAATGATATAAGTAGTGTTTATATCCCAAGAGTAAAAATTGGAAAGGTTACGGCTTTTCCAAAAACTTGGATATTAGATTCTGACGATTTTACAGTTAATGATAGCTCAAAATTTATTTTAGAATTAAAAAATTATATTAATAAATTTTCCATTGATAAATATGTTTACTTAAAGAGTGCTGATAATAGATTGTTAATTAATTTGGAAAAAGATGTGTATAGTAATTTGATATTAGCCTCATTAAAGAAATCTAGGTTTGTAGAGCTTTCTGAAGTTGAAACTAATTTAATTGATGGAAGTATGGTGGTAGATGAATGTAATAATAAATATATATCAGAATTTGTTTTTACTTTTATTATAGAAAACTATAAAAAAGCTATACAAATAAACAAAGGTAGAAAAATAATAAGTGAAAATAGATGCTTTAATTTATTTTCAGATGGTTGGGTATATATAAAAGTTTATGGTGTGGGAGATAGAAATTTAGATGTATTAAACTCTATAGAAAATGAGTTAAGGTTTAATCTAGATAAACATTTATTTTTTTTCATTAGATATTTAGACCATACAGGATATCATTTGAGAATAAGATTTAAATTTGAGAGTAAAGAAAGTTCAATAAAAAATATAGGAAAAATTAGTGAGTGGTTAGAAAAAATAGAAAATAGTAGAATGGTTAATAAAGTGATTTTTGATGTTTATGAAAGAGAAACAAATAGATATGGAGGTCTAAATCTTATAAGTAAAGCTGAAGAATTATTTGAATCTGATAGTGAGTTTGTCATATCACTGTTAAATTCTTATAATATCGAAAATAAAGAAGTGTTGGATGAGATATATTTATTTGGAGTTATTTCCATTTTAAAAACTTTAACTAAAGATTTAGATGAATTAAATGAAATATTAATGGATTTTGATAAGTTAGAATATAGGAAGGAATTTCATAAATCAAATAACAAATATGTTAGCTTTGTAGAGAATGTTTTAAAAGACAACTTTGAAGCCTTTGTAAAAGATAAAACTGTTTTAGAAAACTATTTATCTAGAAAAAATAAATTAACTGAATTTAAAGTATTAACTAATAATGAGAAGTCATGCAACAATACTGAAGATAATAAAAATTTATTTTTATCAATATCACACATGTTCTGTAATCGTTTACATGGTGATAGAAACTATGAAGAAAGAATATTATCCTTAGCTCATTTATCAGTCAAAACAATTATTAATCAGAGCAAATATAAACAATAACTTGGTAAGTAGCAAATGCTTTATAATAAAATGGTTACATAAAAAATTGAAAGGATGGTTAGTTATGGGAAAATTTGATGATTTTAATATTGATTTAAGAGAGAATAAAAATGATGCTTTAGTTGATTCAAAAGCAGTACCTCCATCTACTTGGGGATGTGTTATTACTACAGTACAAATATCAATACAAGTTTGTACAAATATTTATTGTGGAGGAAGTGATTCATGCAATTGCAATATGACGAAAATTAGTATATGTGGTAAAAAGAAGTAGTTAATTAAATAAATTTTATAAAGCATTTGTTATTAATATAAGAAATGAATTGATAAATCATAAGTTTTAATTAAAAAATTATACTGGTTACCTTATGCTTAATAAGTAGATATATAATTAAGGGGGGGTATTATTAAAAAAAATATTGTAGCTATCATAGGTTCTAATAATAATAGATCACAAACAAAAGCAATTACAGAGAATATACTTAATGAGTTGACAAAACTAGATCAAGCTTATAGTTACAAAGGTATTTTTCTAGGAGAATTAAATCTTAAGTATTGTATAGGATGTCAAAAATGTTTTAATGATGGTTTTTGCGAATTAGATAAATTAGATGATATGGTCTTAATTCGTGAATATATGGAAAAAGCAGATATTATACTTTTGGCATCGCCAGTATATGCCAATGATGTATCTGGGATAATGAAGACATTTATAGATAGGATATCTTATCAATTTCATCTATTAAGTTTTTCAGGTAAATTAGGATTTACTTTAACTGTTGCTGATCACAGCGGGTCAGAAAAAGTTATTGAATATCTTGATCATTTATCTATTCATTTAGGAATTAAAAATTTATCTAACTATAGTTTTATTTATATTAATGATTCAATGTATGAAAAGCCAACTTTAATAGCTAAAGATATGCTTAGAAAGATACAAGGAAACTATGGATATTCAAACTATTATTTAGAGTATTTATTTAGAATGTATAAATCTGAAACATTACCAAAGGATGCTGTGAATTTTGAAAATGTGTCTCATCAAAATGAGTTAAAATTTTGGTCTCAAAATTGGATAAAAAATACTGATTCTTTCCAAGAATTTGCTGCCAAAAAAAGGAGCATAAATTATGATCTCTATGAAAAGTAATATTGAATTGAAAAAAAGTTATTTTGATAAAATTAAAGTTATTATTGAATGGTATTTAATATCAATAAAACAAGAATATAGAAATGATTACATACCACCATTTAGATATGAAGATTATTTAATTACAATATCCGAATTTATTCTTTTGGTAAATAATGAGAAAAAAGAAGAATATATAGAAATAGGATATAGTTTAGCAAGAGGTATAAAACATAAACTAGAACATGATTTTGAAAGTAATAAAAAGCCTTCTATGTTTATTGGTTTAGGTTATTCAGCTTTTTCAGTATATTTATTTAATAAAAAAACAGGTCTTTTAGGAAACTTTTTATACTCATTAAATAATTTATTATTGAGTGAGTGTTATAAGAAAGTTGAAATTTTAACAAAAAATATAACATTTAAAGGTTCTAAAGATACTGATTATGATTTAATATATGGAGTATCTGGTGTATTGTACTATCTTTTAGAATTTGAGTGGGCTGATGAAGATATTTGTAAAATAATGAAAATTGGCGAATATCTTATATCACTTTGTTTTGATTATGAATATAAAGAATATATAATTCCAAGATTCCATATGGAATCTAAGTATATCATTAATGAAATTGATAAAGATAGATTTCCAGAAGGTTATTTAAATTTTGGAATGGCTCATGGTATGATAGCACCTTTAATTTCAATAACTAAATTAAAGAAAAAGATTAACAATATAAAAGATATTGATAAGGCTATAGATAAAATTTTAAATTTATATAAGGTGTTTGTAAATAAAGAAAAAGATTATTATAGATGGCCAACACAAATATCCCCTGATGAGTATATGAAAAAAAGTTTCGATGTTAATCGCTCGCAGATAGAGAGTTGGTGTTATGGAGGAATGAGCATAGCTAAAGGATTGAAAAATGTATTTATAAACTTAAAAAATGATACTTTAGTATTTCAAAGCAATGATATGTTAAAAAACTTATTAACTCAAAATTTTGAGCAATATGATTTGTACACACCAATTCTTTGTCATGGACATAGTAGTGTTTTATCTATAATGACATCAATATATAAAGAAACTAATGACAAAGTTTATCTGTACAATCTTGAAAAAACTTTGGACGAAATATACCTATTATTTGATCCATCATTAAGATTTGGTTTTAAAACATTTAGAGACGCAGAAATAATTAAAAATACAAGCTTTTTAGAAGGAACAACAGGTATAATTTTATCATTAATTTCAATAATAAGTAATGAATCAGATTATGAAAAATTATTATTTCTAGTCTAAAGTGATATGAGGGCTACTTCAATTACAGCATGAACAATTTTATTATATGATATTTTACTGCTTTATCAACTAAACCAGTAGCCCTAAATTCTATGGCATATTTAAAAATCAAATTTAAATATTTATTCTGAACATTTGATATCTAAAACTATTATAGTAATATATATAGTCATCTGTAGCTTTAACTAATTGTTAATATGTATCAAACTTTTGCAAATAATACCTTTCCATCTTTAAAATCTCCCCAAAACATGCCATAGGAGACTTATCAATGCAACGACTAACTCTTGACATACTTTGTACCATGACTTGTGTTAAAAGCTTTGATTTAAATACCTTACTAGTATACTGGTAACCTCTATTACTATAAAAGATAGGTTTTTCACATGGATAGACTTCTATTGTTTTATCAAAAGTTTCGAATAACATATGAAAATATACTTCTATCATCTAAATCCAAAATCGCATTTAAATAAGCCTTAGTCCCATTAGTTAATTTAAATTCAGTTACATCTGTTAACCATTTTTGACAGGTTTTATCTGCACTAAATTTTCTACTTAATACATTTTCAGCAATAATTTCTGGTATACATTTAACATAAATAAATTTATTTTTTCTATAAATAGATCTTAAGCCTGTGCTCTTATTAGTCTGTATACTCTTTTGTGACTCACATAAGTTTATACTCTATATTTAACTGTAGAGTCATCTTTAATGAACCAAAGACAACATTTTTCTCTTCATATATCTTAGTTATCAATGTTGTTAATTTAATGTTTTCAAGTTCTAAATTACTTTTATCTAGATTTAGCCATTTATAGTATCCAGAACGATTTACTTTAGCAATTTCACATAATTGGATAAGCGAAGCTTTTTTTTCATTGAATAAATATTGAATCACTTTATGTTTATCTTCATTCTGGGAAGTGTAATTACCACCATCTTTTTATTTTTTTAACTTCTTTAAGAATTCATTTTTCAGTTATAATTTGTGTTTTCTGCTTTTACAATTTTCAATTCCAGCTTTATCTCATCTAATTGAGTTAATGCATCTTCTTTTTTGCTTTACCTCTTCTATTTTCTAATCCATCTATACCTTTTTCTTTATATTTAAGAGTCTATCTTCTAACTTAATTGTATGAAACAGAATATTTTTCTGCTATTAAATTGTAAATTACTGATGACTATGATTGGGGCTATAAATGAGTTTGAAAGAACTAATCTACTGGAACGTAAAGTGGAATGTATAATAATAGCAAAACAGAAAGGTAAGCACAAAGGAAGCAAAAATATTGTGATTGAAAATTTTGAAGAATACTATAATAAATATATTAATAAAAGAATGTAAAGTTGATACGAAAGTTGGGTTATAATTAAAAGAGGAGCTATAGGGAAATTTGTTTTTACACAAATCTACTTATAACTCCTAAAATAATTTATTTTTTTAAAAATGGGTAATGTAAAATAATTTGTACTTCAAGATTAATAAAAAGCTTCTTTGTGGCAATGATTTAATCATATTCTAAAAATTTGCCATAATAGATATGGTTTCCAAAAATATTTAAGAATATCCAAATATATATATTTTACAATTTATTAAAATAAAATTCATATATTGGGAAACATTAATAGTAAATAAACAATTGTTGCTATAAAGTGAAAATTATCTTTAAAAGCACAAATTAATTTACAGTCTCGAAATCGGTGTAATAAATTTACACCGATTTCTTTTTTTGTAAGTATTATCATTATATATAAATTATTTTTTTAGTACAACTGTCATGCAGATATTTAATTTATGCAAGTCCAGTATTTATACAAGTACTAATTATTATATAAATATTGTTTTTGTATAAGTATAATTTTATCATCACATACAGATTTTTATTTTTCAAAAATATTATAAGATATATCATATTTAGATATTGGATAAAGTTCAATTTCAACTCTAGGGTTATCCTTATCTATAAAATCAAATAAAAGTACTGGCTTAAGCTGCTTATCATTTTTTATTATTCCACTTTTTTCAATACCATCACAAATGCTCTTTGGATAGTTATGTAAATCGCCCATTCTCTTATTAGGGAAGAATAATTTTAACACTGTTATTAAATTTTCTTCAACAGTTTCTCCTTGATACTGTTGATTTATAAAACCTGCAATCATGTTCTCATATGCTAAATACTTAGAATATTTTCCCTTTGAAGGCATCCATGCTTGACCATTTATATTATGAAGTTTAAAATTAGATTTACTAATGGGTCTACCTGGTATTGTTATTTTAATCAATTTATTCACCATCCTTATACAGTATTTATTATAATCTGTGGATGGTTTAAAAGCAAATTCTTATTTGTTGTGCTTTTATGAATAACAAAATATAGATAGTGAAAAATAAGTAGTGTTATAAGAGCAAAATAGCTGAAAATTTAAAATAGATAAATATTAAATTATACTAAGACAACAGTACATAAAAGTCAAATTATATAGAAAATAAATTATATAAATATGTAAATTTAAAAAATTAGACTATTTAGACTATATATTTTTAGACTATACAAATGTTGTTATGTCTAAACAAAGAAACAGAAGTAGCATAATTGTAATTTTAGAATTTAAGTTGAGAAGGAATAATTTTATGGATAATAACAGAGTAAAAGAATTTTGTAATCTTATAGGATTAAAGTGTGTAGGAATAGCTGGAGTAGATAAGTATGAAAATCTAAGAGATATACTTGAAGATAGACAGAAAAAAGACTATTTAACAGGTATGGAAGAACCTATAATTGAAAATAGAATTAATCCTAGAAATATAATGGAAGATGCTAACTCCATAATAGTGTGCGCTTTTCCATACCATATAAATAGACAAGAAAAGAATAAAAATTCAAATTTATCAAAATATTGTCATGGAAAAGACTATCATATTGTAGTAAAAGATTTTTTACAACAAATTTGTGATTATATTTCCAAAAATGTAGAAGGTTTTAAATATAAGGTATTTGCTGATAATGGACCATTAGTTGACAGATATTTAGCTTATTTATCGGGTATTGGATATTTTGGAATAAATAATAATATTATAACTGATGAATATGGTTCTTATATATTTATTGGATATATAGTAAATAATTATAAGTTTGAAGAAGATAAACCACTAGAAAAAAGCTGTTTTAAATGTGGAAAATGTGTAAAATATTGTCCGGGAAATGCTATATTGGGAAATTATGATATGAATCCTAAAAAATGTTTATCATATATAACTCAAAAAAAGGGAGATTTGACAGAGGAAGAAAAGTATGTTTTAAAGAAAAGTAAAAAGATATTTGGATGCGATATTTGTCAGGAAGTATGTCCGCATAATATTGAAATACCAACAACTCACATCTTGGAATTTAAGGAAGATATAATAGATTATTTGGATTATGATGAGATACAAAATATATCAAATAAAGAATTTAAGAGGAGATACGGAGATAGAGCTTTTAGCTGGAGGGGTAAAAATATAATAAAGAGAAATATGGAAATAATTTTAGATAAGTATGATGACTAATAATAAGAGTCTATTTCATATACTTTAATGTGTATTTACTTTAACACTTATGGTGTAAAAGTCATATTATATCATTAAAGTTAAATATGGGGAGGTGGGGGAGTATTGAAATATAATAATACATCTGAAATAAGTCCACTAGATAGTATATTGGGTCAAGAAAGAGCAGTAGAAGCTATGGAGTTAGGTTTAAAGATAAATAATCCAGCCTATAACATATACCTAGCTGGGGAATCTGGAACAGGTAAAAGTACTTATGCCTTAAAGGTTTTAAATGAATATGCATCTAAAAAAAGTACACATAAAGATTGGTGCTATATATATAATTTTGAAAACCCTAGAGAGCCTATGATAGTTGAATTAGAAAAAGGGTTTGGAAGAGAACTTAAGAAAGACATGGAAAAGTTAGTTGAAAGTCTTTTAGAAGATTTTAAAAATGCATTTGAAAGTGAAGATTTTGAAATAGAGAAAAATAAACTTTTGGATGAATATGAAATAGAAAAAGATATGTTACTAAAGCAGATTAAAAAATATGGAGAAGAAAAAGGATTTAAACTAAAACAAAGTAAAATGGGAATAGTTTTCATACCTTTGAAGGAAGATGAAGAAGAAAGTGATATATCAGATGAAGAGTTTTATAAGGCTAAAAGAGAACTCGAAAACATGGCAATACAAGTTGTGTATAAAATTAGAAACTTGGAAGAAAAAGCTGAAAAGGCTGTATTAGAGCTTGAAGAAGAGATAGCTAAGCTTGTAGTAGAACCTCATATTAAATCGTTATGTGAAAAATATGAATGTTATGAAAAAATTCAACTTTATCTGGAAAATATAAAAAAAGATATCATAGAATACATGTATTTATTTTATTTAGATGAAGAAGAATTGAAAGATAAGTATGATAAAGAACACTTTATAAAATATAAAATTAATTTATTTGTAGATAATGGAGGTTCAAAAAATAAGGAATCAGCACCTGTCATAGTGGAGATAAATCCAAGCCCATCAAACCTATTTGGAAAAGCAGAATATGATTATGCAAATGGAAATATAAAGACTGATTTTACAAAACTATTATCAGGAGCATTTCATAGAGCTAATGGCGGATATTTGGTGCTTTATGCAGACCAGTTATTAAAATATACTATGTCTTGGGAAATTCTTAAAAAGACATTGCAAACAAAAAAAGTAATTTTAGAAACACAGACAGCAATTAAACCAGAAAATATGCCATTAGATGTCAAAGTGATACTGATTGGAAGTCATTATATATATGATATTTTATATAGATATGAAGAAGATTTTGGAAAATATTTTAAAATATTTGTAGATTTTGATAGCGAAATGGATAAGAATGAAAATAATGAAGATGGAATAGCTAGATTTATAGCATATCAATGTAATAAAAATGGCTTAAAACATTTTACGAAAGATGCAGTTGACGAAGTTGTTAAGTTTAGTACTAAATTGTCTGGTGATTTAGAGAAGCTATCAACTAAGTTTAATAAAATAATGGAAGTTGTAATAGAAGGAAGTGCATATGCAGAATTTAGAAGTTCCAATTATACAGAGCGAGATGATATTAAAAAAGCAATAAGTGAAAAGAAAAAGCGTATTAATAGAGTAGAAACACACATGGATGAATCAATTGAAAATGGTTTTACTCTAATAGAAACAGAAGGAAAAAAAGTTGGAGTAATAAATGGGCTATCAGTTTTAAGTACAGGAGAATATTCTTTTGGTAGGGCTTCAAGAATTACAGCCACTACTAGTCCAGGAAGTAATGGTATAGTAAATATAGAAAGAGAAGTAAATATGAGTGGCTCAATACATAATAAAGGAGTGCTTATATTAGGGGGTTATCTTTCTGAAAACTTTGCACAGAATTTATTGATGTCATTAAATGCGTATATTTGTTTTGAGCAAAATTATGGAGGTATAGATGGAGATAGTGCATCTTCTGCGGAGTTATATGTATTGTTATCATCTCTTAGTGGTGTACCAATTAAGCAAAATATTGCGGTTACAGGCTCTATAAATCAAAAGGGAGATATACAAGTAGTTGGTGGAATAAGTGAAAAAGTAGAAGGATTTTATTCTATATGTAAAACTAAAGGTTTAAACAATGAACAGGGTGTAATAATTCCTAAGAAAAATCAGAGAAATCTTGTTTTATCAGATGAAGTTAATGATGCTATAAAAGATGGAAAATTTAAAATATATACAGTTGAAAGAGTGGAAGAAGCTATAGAGATATTGACAGATGTTAAATTTGAAGAAATAAAAAAATTGGTCAAAGAAAAACTACTATCTTTTAGTAAGATACAAATTGAGTCAAAAGAATAAGTTTATAATAGAATTTAATGGGTATTTATATGTATAATAAAAAGCAGGAACTTTAATAAGTTTTTGCTTTTTTTGTGAAATATCTGTAGAGTAAGTTTTGTTTTGTATGTTGATGTTTATTTTTTGTTGATATGATTAAACTATATATAAATAGTGTTTTATAAATTGGTATTTTAAGGGGGATAATTATGAAAAATGTAAATAAGAAAGATATAAATAAGAAAGATGTAACTAAGAATGATGTAAATAAAATTGAAACTCAAAAAGAAGTAGATGGAATAATTGATGAAAAAGATATAGAAAATTTTGTAGATATTAAGGATAATAAAAAAAGTGTCAAAGTTAGCAAAAAAGATGCTCAAAAAAGTGAAAAAGATAGAAAATTAAAAGATAATAAGTCTAGTAAAAATACACAAAAAGTGAGTAATAAGAAAGCTAAGAGTAAATCTGTAGATAAGAAAGAATCGATAAATGAAAAAGATGTAAATAAAATTTTAGATGAATTAGAAAAATTGTATCCAGATGCTACATGTGAACTAAATTATGGGACAGCCTTTGAACTTTTAATAGCAACTATATTATCAGCTCAATGTACTGATGTAAGAGTAAATAAAGTTACATCAGAGTTATTTAAGAAGTACAATACAGCAAGAGATTTTGCAGATTTAAGTATTGAAGAAATTAGTAAAGAGATAAAAAGTTGTGGTCTTTATAAAAGTAAGGCTCAAAAAATAAAAGATACATCTGAACAGTTGTGTGAATTATATAATGGTGAGGTACCAGATACTTTAGAAAAGCTTGTAAAACTTCCTGGCGTTGGAAGAAAGACAGCAGGCGTTGTTCTTAGTAATGCTTTTAATCATCCAGCAATAGCAGTAGATACTCATGTATTTAGAGTTAGCAATAGAATTGGAATAGTGGACGAGCCAAACCCTGAAAAGACAGAATTTGCACTTATGGAAGCTATACCAAAAGAAAGATGGTCACACTCACATCATGTATTGATTTTTCATGGAAGAAGAATGTGTAAAGCTAGAAATCCAGAGTGTGAAAACTGTCCAATAAAAGATAATTGTAATTATTATCAAGAACTTAAAGAAATGAAATAACTTTTCCAAAGTAAGTTGTACAAGAGTGATTTTCTGATATAATAATACTTATGAAAATGTTAGATAGAAAACTATTATGTATAATAAAATAAAAATTATTATTAAAATTATTATATATAATAGTATAATATTATTGTTATTCTATTTATAAAATAAAGTTTAGTAAACAAGAACGATATTTAGGAGGATAAAAATGTCATTAAATATAGTATTAGTAGAACCAGAAATACCTCAAAATACAGGAAATATAATAAGAACTTGTGCGGCAACAGGTTCAACTTTGCACTTAGTAAAACCATTAGGTTTTTCATTGGATGATAAGCACTTGAAAAGATGTGGTCTTGACTATTGGGATATAGCTGATATACAATATTACGATAGCTTTGAAGAATTACAAGAAAAATATCCAAACAGTAAATACTTTTTTTCTACAACAAAGGCTAAACAATCACATTCAGATGTAAAATATGAAGAAAATTGTTTTATAGTATTTGGTAAAGAAACAAAGGGATTACCAGAGCCTTTGTTGAAAGCAAATATGGATACTTGTATTAGAGTACCTATGTTAGATGTTGAAAAAGCTAGGTCGTTAAATTTATCAAATTCAGTCGCTATAGTAGTATATGAGGCTTTAAGACAAATAGGATACCCTAATATGAGGTAGTTTAAATAATCCTAAATTAGAAAGGAGCATACTTAATGAAAAATCTAAAGATAATCTGTGACAGTTTATCGGACGTGCCAAAAGATTTGTTAGATAAATATGATATAGATATTGTTTCATTAACAGTTATATTAGAAGAAAAAGAATACAAGGATAGGATTGATATATCTGGAGATGAATTTTATAAAAAGCTTAGAGAAGAAAATGCATATCCAAAAACTTCTCAAGCTACTTATGCCCAATTTAAGAAAGTTTTTGAGAAATACACGAGTGAAGGTAGAGCAATACTTTATATAGCTGGTTCGGCTACAGCTACAGGAACATATCAAAGTGCTGTAATGGCGAAGAATGATGTAGAAGGTGAAATATATACATATGATTCTAACTTACTTTGTATGGGAACTGGTCTGCTTGTAATAAAAGCAGGAGAGCTTGCAAGTGAAGGAAAATCTATTAATGAAATATTACCTGTTTTAGATGAATTAAAAGAAAAAGCTTTTGTCATATTTTCCGTGGATACATTGGAGTATTTACAAAAGGGAGGAAGAATATCATCTACTAAGGCGGCAATAGGAAGTATATTAAATATAAAACCTATTCTTGAAATAAAAGGTGGGTTAGTCTCACAATTATCTCAAGTAAGAGGTAAGAAGAATGTAATTTCTAAGATGATAGACTTGATAAAATCGAATTGTGGGGATGATTTATCAGACCAAGTTGTATATATAGGATATAGCGATGACATTAAGGAAAAAGAACAATTATCTAGAGTTATGGAGGATGAACTGAGACCTAAGGAAATTAAATTTTTCCAAATTGGTGTGTGTATAGGTGCACATGCTGGTCCTGGTGTAACTGGAATTATATGTATAAAAAATAAATAACAATTTTTTATATTGGGATTATTTATTTTTTTATTAAATTATGATAAGATATGTTAAACATTGATACACTAGATATGATTTGTTTTAGATATAATTAAGTGTTGATATATTAAGTTGAGCTTTTAGGGAAGTGTGTAAATAGATAAAAATCTATTACACACTTTTTTATGGTAAGTTTATTGAAAAAATTAAAGAAATACTTGCAAATGAGGTATAGCAAATTAGTAAATAGGATGTAAAAATATCACAAAAATATAAGGAGTGAATTT
The DNA here is from genome assembly GCF_020658095.1 of Clostridioides sp. ZZV14-6009. Lineage (NCBI taxonomy): Bacteria > Bacillati > Bacillota > Clostridia > Peptostreptococcales > Peptostreptococcaceae > Clostridioides > Clostridioides sp. ZZV14-6009. Next base: position 13,127 of record NZ_JAGWDG010000016.1, on the reverse strand, counting down.
TGATGCGTTTAAAAAAATTGTTGGTATTAATGTTAACTGTGGCAATGAGTACTGGAATATTAGTTGGATGTAGCAGTAATTCAAGTAATAGTTCTGGTTCTAATCAAGATAATAAAAATAAGCTAAATGATAAAGAAAATTCAAAAAAATCTGTATCTATGATATTAGATATTGAAGGGTCAAACAATGAAGTTATGAATAATTCAGCTTTGTTAGCTTTAAATACTGCACAAAAAAATCTTAACATAGATACAAATAAAGTGGAATCAGATGATTCATCAACTTTTTCTAATAGCATAGATATTTTATGTAATGATAATACTGACTTGATTATAGCTGTTGGTTCTAGATTTGCAAAGCCTCTAGAAAAGATAGCCAAGAAATACCCAAAGCAACAGTTTGCCATTGTAGATTATGAGTATGACAAACAACCATCTAATATAACTTCAATTTCTTTTGAGGATAATAAGACTGGATATTTGGCTGGATTAGTTGCTGGAAAGATGACAGAAACTGATAAGGTTGGTTTTATAGGTGGTGTAGAGGGGTCCAGTAGAAACAAATTTGAATCTGGATTTAAAGAAGGTGTTAAATTTTCTAATAGCAATATAAAAGATGTTTCAGTTGAGTATGTAGATATTTTTAAGGATAGTAAATCTGCTGAATCTGTCGCTAAAAAAATGATGGATAGCGGAGTAGATATTATTTTTTCTAATACTGAGGATGATTCAAAGAGTGTAATAAATGCAGTTAGAGCAAAGAATAAAAAAGTGATAGCAATTAATAAAGATCAGCATGAGTTAGCCCCAGAAAATGTTATAAGTTCTATTGTAAAAGACTTTGAAAAACCTACTTATGACTTAATACAAAGCTTTGTAAAAGGAGAATATAAGGGTGGTAAAGTTATAGAAAATACAATGAAGTCTGGAAGTACTGGACTTGCTCAAAATAGTTCTCAAAATATTCCTCCTGATGTGTTAGAATATGTAAATAAGAACAATAAATAATCTATAGAGACTTCATGTTCTATATCAGGGAGTGAGTTTTGTGAAAATAAAAAGGATATTGATGTTTTGTTTTGTCGTGGTCTTTACAGTTTTTATACTAGTTATCTGTAATTTTGATTTTGGATTTAATAGAGTAAATAATAATTCTAATATAAATAATAATAAGTCTAAACAAAGTGAATCTAAAAATGTGTCAACTTCGTCCGATAAAGATAAGTCAAATAGTACAAGTAGCAATAATGAAGATGAATTGGAAGATGATTCTTATGTACGAAAAACTGTTGGAGTATTGTTAGATACTCAAAGCTTAGGGAATGAATCGTATAATAATCATGTACTGTCAGCTTTAAAAACAGCTGATGAGGATTTTGATATTAGAGAGAAGATTGAAAGACCAAAGACTTCTAATGACTTTGCAAATAGCATAGAAAAATTATATAAATATGAACCAGACTTGATAATAGCAGTTGGAGCTAGATTTGCAGAACCAATTAAACAAGCTGCTACAAAATATCCAAAACAGCAATTTGCGATAGTTGATTATAATTATAAGGTTCAACCAGCTAATGTAATTTCTGTATCATTTCAAGATAATTCTACTGGATATCTGGCAGGTCTTATTGCAGGAAAAATGACTGACACTGGTAAAGTAGGATTTATAGGAGGAGTTGAAGGCTCTAGTAGAGATAAATATGAATCTGGATTTAGAAAAGGGCTTAAAACTTCAAATAAAAATGCTGATTTATTGGTAAAGTATGCAAATGTATTTGAAAATCCTGAGTCAGCTAGAACTATTGCAAAAGAAATGAGAGATTCTGATAGAGATGTTGTATTTTCAGCCACAGAAGATGATGGGAAAAGAGCTATTCAGGTAGCTAGAGAAAATGGTGGTAAAGTTATAGCTATTAATAAAGACCAATATGAGATGGCTCCAGATAATGTAATAAGTTCAATTGTAAAGGATATAGAACAGCCTGTTTATGAATTGATACAGAATGTTGTAAAAGATGGTTTTAAGGGAAGTAAAGTCATGGAGTTTAAGATAAAAGATGGAGAAATTGGACTTACTCCAAATAGCAGTAGAAACATACCACCAGATGTTTTGGAATATGTAAAAAAAGAGTACAATAAGGTGAAAGATACATACTAATTATTGCTGAAGATATGTATAATATTTATGTGAAATGTTATAATTATCTGTAGAGGAGTTGATACATATGGAAGGTAAAATTTTGCAATTTCTGGATAAAATGCAAAACAGTATTAACGACAGATTAGATAAGATGGATGCTAGATTTGACGAAGTGGGCATAAGACTGGATAAAATGGATGCTAGATTTGACGAAGTGGGCATAAGACTGGATAAAATGGATGCTAGATTTGATGAAGTGGACATAAGACTAGATAAAATGGATGTTAGATTTGATGAAGTGGACATAAGATTAGATAAAGTAGATGCTAGATTTGATGAAGTGGACATAAGACTGGATAAAATGGATGCCAGATTTGATGAAGTGGACATAAGACTGGATAAAATGGATGCTAGATTTGACGAAGTGGACATAAGATTAGATAAAGTAGATGCTAGATTTGATGAAGTGGACATAAGACTAGATAAAATGGATGCTAGATTTAATGGAATAGACTCTAGATTATATAAGATAGAAAATAATCTAGTAGAAATTAAAAAAGATTTAAAAGACACAAAGATAGAATTAGAATATACAGAAAAACATGTTGTATCTGTTAAGGGAGACACACAAGAGATAAAAAGAGACTTAAATAAAATTGAAATAGTAACAGCAAGCAATTGGAATGATATAGCTAAATTAAAATCAATTAGATGATAAAGTAGAGTTTTTATAAGAATTTATAAAAAAATAAATAAATTAATTTAGATTAATTACATAAAAGTCCAATAATAAGTGTGTAAGTAGAAAAAATCTACTGCACACTTTATTTATATTCAAATAAGAAATTTATCAAAAAAAATAAAAAGGAGTAAAAAATGGAATTTACAAGAGAGCCATTTATACTAGATGACGATTTATGTCTAGCTTTGGTGGACAAAAGAATTAGTTATCTAATGGAAAATGAATTAAAATTAAGAAATATAGAGATAATAAAAACAATAGAATGTAAAGAATTATATGAAAGTATAAAATATCACCCAGATATATGTATTTGTAATTTAGGAAAAGGAGATATAATTGTTGCGCCGAATGTATATAATCAATACAAAGAGTTATTAAGTAAACATAAATTTAATATAATTAAGGGAGAAGCTAATTTATCAAATAAATATCCTTATGATATACCTTACAATATTGCTATAGTTGGTGATTATGCCATACACAATTTTAAGTACACTGATAGAGTAATATTAGATTATATTGAAAATAATAAACTTAAAAAGATAAATATAGAGCAGGGCTATTCTAAATGCTCAATCTGTATAGTAGATAGAACATCTATAATAACATCAGATAAAGGTATTTGGAAAAGCATGAAGAATACAGAAATAGAGTGTTTATTAATAGAAAAAGGTCATATAAATTTATTTGAGATGAATTATGGATTTATAGGTGGATGTACAGGGTTAATTTCTAAGGATAAGCTAGCTTTTTGTGGAGATGTTAAAAAACATCCTGACTATGAACGTATAAAAAGTTTTATAGAAAGTAAAAACAAGGAGATAGTTACACTTAGTAGTGAAAATTTACTCGATATAGGTTCTATAGTTCCTCTCATGACAAGAAAGGAGCGATAACTTTGGTTGAGAAGGATAATATTTCTTCTATGAAATTTTTGAGGAATAATAACGTAAACGATAGATTAATATATACAAATGACATTGTAGAAGTCGTAATTGATTCTGCAAAGCAAGAAGTGTTAAATAAGAAAATACTTAATGGTACTAAAACTGAACAAAGAGCTCTAAATATTGATGAAATATCTACAGAAATAACTAGTATGATAATAAGTATAATGAAAGAGAAACTTTTAAAAGAATACATTCTAAAATACTATGGGCGTACATATCCTGAAGATAAAAATAATATATACATATATTCACTGAACATATTTGCTAAAAAAGAGATTTTTATGAGAGAAACAGTATTTACAAGGGTTAGGAACTATATAGAGGAAAATGATTTTATAAATGTGGAAGGTTTTATTCGATTTAGAATGAGAGAATTTATGAAATATATTTCTGCTATAGGTGATATTGCAGTTGAAGAGTATTTAATAAAAAGAGACCAAGATGAGTTTATAAGAGTTTTAAAATATTTTATAGATACTCAAGAAGAAAAGATAGATTTGCTTAAAGTTCATATAATGGAAGATAATACATTTATTTTATACGATAAAAATGGAAATAAAATAGATAGTATAGATGATGAAGAAATTATAAATATGGTCATAAGAGAAAATTTAAATTATGAGGACTTTTTAATAAGTACCTTATTGACTCTATGTCCTAAGAAGATAGAAATATTAGATTTATTAAATAACAATTGCTCAAAGGAAATCATAGATACAGTAGAAGCAATTTTTGAAAATAAAGTTAGTATAATTATGGAAAATTAGAATTGAAAGATATAATTTAAGAGTTGAAAAGAAAGCTAAAAATAAAAATATATTCAAATTAAAGGTGAATCGAAGTTAAAAGAGAGTAAAATATAACTAAAATAGTAAAAATAAAAATTAGAAATCAAAAAAATTCTTTTGAAATCGACACGAAAGACTTATAATTGTATATAAAGCTATAATATAACTAGAGTTATTAAAGATAAAATATAGCTAACAAATATACAATTGATAAGGAGAAGTTTTATAATGGATAATTTAATTAGGATATTAATATTAGCTGTTATTGGTGGATTTATAGGTTATGTCACAAATGTAGTTGCTATAAGACTGATATTTAGACCAATAGTACCTATTAAGATACCTGTTTTAAATATAGAGATAGTAGGTCTTATACCAAAGAGAAGAGCAGAAATAGCAGCAAATGTAGGTGAAATAATTCAAAACGAATTTCTTTCAATGGACGAAATACTTGCAAATATCATTACTGACGAAGATAAGGAAGAAGTTGTAAGATACATAAAAGCAAGGGTAAAAATTATCATACATGAGAAAGTTTCATTTATACCAAGCAGTATAAAGAACATGATTCAGGACTATTTAGGAGATATAATTGAATCTGAAGTGAAACAAAGTATAGATGAATTAAGCAAAAATATAATAAATAAAGCAAATGAGCGTATAGATATACAAAAAATGGTCGAAGATAAGATTAATGAACTAGATTTATATGAACTAGAAGAAATAATTATAAGAATAGCTAAAAATGAATTAAAACACATAGAAATCTTAGGCCTTGTATTAGGTTTCTTAATAGGTATAGTTCAAGGATTAGTGACTATATTTATCTAGTTATATCTATCATGCATGTAGATGCGTTTTAAAAATTTAAAATTAGTAAAAATATTATAATGTCACTATAAATCAAAAGATTAAATTAATATAAAATATAAGAATATTAGTTTACAATTGATTGAAATGAAAAATAATGGGTAATTAATATATTACATTAATGTTGATTGATGTATGACTATCTGTTATAATGAAAATATATCAAAAATTATAGTGTTGAAGAGGAAGAGTAAAGTGGAAACCATTCACAGAGAGTCTGGGTCTATGGCTGAAAACCCATGTAATAGGTCTATTTGAAAACTACCTTGGAGCTGAGCTTATTAGCAGTGTTTGTTTTATACAATTTGTGAAAGTGCTCGGGTGACGACCTTATAGTCATCAAGAGGGTTGTATATATTTGTATACGCCAACTTGGGTGGAACCGCGAATTAATATCGTCCCAAATATTTTTGGGGCGATTTTTTATTACAAAAAATTTAAAAAATTATCTCAATAAGGAGGAAAAAACAATGATTAAAGTTGCTTTAAAAGATGGTTCAATAAAAGAATTTGAAAATGCTCTTTCTGTTATGGATGTGGCTAAATCCATTAGTGAAGGATTAGCTAGAAATGTGGTAGCAGCGTCTGTGAACGGAGAGGTTGTAGGTCTGGACCACATGATAGATAGTGATTGTGATTTAAACTTATTTAAATTTGAGGATAAAGAAGGAAAAGACGTTTTTAGACATACATCAGCACATATGTTAGCTCAAGCTATAAAGAGACTTTACCCAGAAGCAAAACTTGCTATAGGGCCAAGTATAGAGAATGGATTCTACTATGATATAGATTTAGAACATAGATTAGTTCCAGAAGACTTGGAAAAAATAGAAGCTGAAATGAAAAAAATAGCTAAAGAAGATTTAAAGATAGAAAGATTTGAACTTCCTAGAAATGAAGCTTTAGAGCTTATGAAAGAACAAGGAGAAGATTACAAGGTAGAACTTATATCTGATTTACCTGAAAGTGAAATAATATCTTTCTACAAACAAGGTGATTTTACTGATTTATGTAGAGGACCACATTTACCATCTACTAAAAAGGTTAAAGCTGTTAAATTACAAAGTGTAGCAGGTGCATACTGGCGTGGTGACGAAAAAAATAAAATGCTTCAAAGAATTTATGGAACTTCTTTTGAAAAAAATAAAGATTTAGAAGAGTACCTACATTTATTAGAAGAAGCTAAAAAGAGAGACCATAGAAAATTAGGTAAAGAATTAGGTTTATTTATGATACCTGATGAAGGTCCTGGATTCCCTATGTTCTTACCAAAAGGAATGGAACTTAAAAATGAATTATTAAAATTCTGGAGAGAAATACACAGAAAAGCTGGATATATTGAAATAGAATCTCCAATTATATTAAACAGAAAATTATGGGAGACTTCAGGTCACTGGTATCATTACAAAGAGAATATGTATACAGTTAAAATAGATGATGAGGATTATGCTATAAAACCTATGAACTGTCCTGGTGGATTAATTTACTACAATTCTCAATTACACTCATATAGAGATTTCCCAATGAGAGTTGCAGAGCTTGGTAGAGTTCATAGACATGAGTTATCTGGGGCATTACAAGGGTTAATGAGAGTTAGAGCATTTACTCAAGATGATTCACATATATTCATGTTACCAGAACAAATTAAAGATGAGATAAAAGGTGTAGCTAATCTAATAGATGGTATTTACAAGACTTTTGGATTTGAATACAATCTAGAATTATCTACAAGACCAGAAAATTCTATGGGAAGCGAAGAAGAGTGGGAAGCAGCTGAAAATGGATTAAGAGAAGCTTTAGAAGAGTTAGGTCTACCATATACTATAAATGAAGGTGATGGAGCATTCTATGGCCCTAAGATAGACTTCCATTTAAGAGACTGTTTAGGAAGAACTTGGCAATGTGGTACTATCCAATTAGATATGCAACTTCCAAGACAATTTGATAATACTTACATTGGACAAGATGGTGAAAAACATAGACCAGTTATGATTCATAGAGTTGCTTTTGGTAGTATAGAGAGATTCATAGGTATATTAATTGAGCATTATGCTGGTAAATTCCCAGTTTGGTTATCTCCAACTCAAGTTAAGATACTTCCTATATCTGATAAGTTTATGGATTATGCTAATGAAGTTAAAAAAGTATTATTTGATAAAGGCATAAGAGTTGAACTAGATGATAGAGCTGAAAAAATTGGATTTAAAATAAGAGAAGCTCAACTTGAAAAAGTTCCTTATATGTTAGTAGTAGGTGAAAAAGAAGTAGCTGAAAATAATGTTTCTGTAAGATCAAGAGATAAAGGTGAAATAGGTAGCATTAAATTAGATGAGTTTATAGCTAGTATCTCAAAAGAAATTGAATCAAGAGAAAGTATTATCCAAAACTAATATATAAAATAAAGTTAATTGATATATAAAATATTAACTTGTGTATAGCTAAGTATTTTTTGGATAGATAAGTATCTTATGAATAAATAAGTATCTTATGAATAAATAAGTATAATTAGAGGCACATTTAGTCATATTTTTTATGATAATGTGCCTCTAATTTTTGTTTGTAAGATATAAAGATTTATCTTCATGTAATTTATATAACTTTTTAATATATATTTATCTTTATGTAATTTATATAACGCTTTAATATAGCTATTTTTTGTTAGTTGTTTTTTCTAATATTTAAATTGGCACCTGTAGTATCTACATACATCTTTGCAGTCCCATTTTTATAAATATATGAATCGCCATCCTGAAGTAATTTAAAGCTACTATTTAAATTACCAGAGACCTTACTAAAATCTAAAGTAAATCCTGAATTTTCAGGAATATACAAATCAATATCACCAGAAATAGTATCACATTTGAAAGAAGATAACATTTCACTTGAATTAATTTTTATATCCCCACTAGTTGCCTCAGATTTAATATTAGAAAATCTACCTTCTATATTAACTTTACCAGAAGTTGATTCGCATATAAGATTCTTGTTGTCCATATTTTTTAAATCTATATCTCCGCTTGTTGTATTTATCTTCAAATCGTCAGTTTTACCAGAAAGCTGAATTTTACCAGAGACTGAATTACAAATAACACTTTTACTATCAAGTTTTTTTATGTTGATATTGCTACTAGTTGTCTCCAAAGTAATTTTGTCAATCTTACCAGACATTTCTATATTACCTGAAACTGATTCAATATCTGTCATGTTACTTTTAAGATAAGTACTATATATATCTGCTGAAGTAGTAGATACATTTATATTGTTATATAATTTTCCAGGTAAATATAGTTCAAGTACTGTTGATTTTGGAAGTCCAATTCCAATGAAGAATTTTTTTGCAGAATTATCAATGATAGAAAGAGTATTGCCATCAACCTTTATTTTTGCAATCTTTTTCTTTGAAAAATTAGAAGGAGCTTTTTGAATTAATTTAATTTTATTAGAATCACTCTTTAAAACTCTAACTTCACCTGAAGTCCAGTCAACATTAATATTATTTATTTTGTTTGAAAAACTCTCGCTTTTAACGGTTAGATACTTATCATAATTTTTATTAGAGGATAAAAAACTTTCATTTTTAACTGAATCTTTAATCAAATCTTTGACATCATATTCAGACGAAATTATAGTATTTGTAAGGAAAACAATAAATATTATAGAAAATACTATAGCTACAATACTCCAAACAATAATTTTTATTTTTAAAAATTTTTTATTCATATTTATCATCATCCTCCGCGTCTTTTAATTGTAGTACCCCTTCGGCTATATGAATTCCAGCAGCACCTATTATGAATATTATCCATGAAAAGCTCCAAGCATCAAAACATATGTTAACAATTAAAAAGATGCCAACTATTATCATCCAATATGCACTCATAAATGATTTATAAGCAAGATTTGTACTTTTAGTTTTTACTCTCCATTCTTTGAATTCTTCTACCATAGTATCATCAGATGGACTATAGTTTTGTTTTGTCATTCCATTGTAGACTAGTAGACCTGTTCCAACTGCTATTAATATAAACATTGGAAGACTAGCCAGAGTTGGTTGGATACCAATGTTTACAATTAAAACCGCAGTTAAAAATGGGCTTATTATAAAAAGAGCAATTGCTATTGATACTCTCAAAGCTCTTTTCTTTCTTTCTTCAATTAATTCAGAAGGCATAAAATATGGCTCTTTAACACTTTCAATTAATTCAGATAAATCTCCAATCCCAGATATTACTGAATTATATGCTTCTTGCTTTGATTTACCATTTTGTATTTGGTCGTTGTATTTTTCTTTTAGATTTTCGAATAGTTCATCTTTAAGTTCTTTGACCTTTCTTGTTTCTTTAACTTCTGTAAAGCTTTGTTCAATATAATCATGTATTTTATCTAACATATTTTCACCTCCTAAATTAATGTGTCTATTAACAATTTTGTATTATCCCATTCTTCACGGCTTTTTTTATATTTTTCTCTACCTTCGCTTGTTATAGAATAATATTTTCTTCTAGCACCAGTAGCTTCATCTCCCCAATAAGATGTTATTGCACCAGATTGTTCAAGTCTACGAAAGGCTGTGTATAAAGTTGCTTCTTTTAACTCGTACAAGCCTTGTGTTTTTTCTAATATAGATTTATTAATCTCATAACCATAGCTATCTTTTTCAAGTAAATGCTTTAAGATAATTGTTTCTGTATGACCTCTTATCATATCAGATGCGATTGTCATAAACATCACCTCCGTTTAAGTATATAATACTTTTATATACCTCGCCTGTCAATGTATTTCGTGTGATAAAATTTATTTTATTATAATTCTTACGGCTTTATGCTGTTTTAGGGAAGAATTACATACTAAATTATATAAAAAACGTACTTTTATAGTTATTTATAGAGAAATGATGTTGTTATTAAATTGGAAGAAGGAATAATGCTTAAATAGATTAGCATATGTAATGATATGATTAAAAAAGAAAACAAAATTTAATTTATTTAGGATAATTCTATCAAGGTATTTACTACAGGTGTAGAGTCGTATATAATTAAGTTATATGGAAAATTTTAAAAATTAAATTATTAATACACTAGGAGAAAATATTATGATAAAGTCAAATTTGTTTTGGAATATTTTCATTGCTATGTCTTTTATCATAGAATGGTTTGTTTGTAAAAAAATACTAGATTACACAAGTATACAAAAAATTTCTAATGAAAGAATAAATATTTACATGATAGGTATTATTATTTTTGCTAATCTATTTTATTTCTTTGATGTACTTCCAAATATAAGAGTAATTATATCTGTGATGATTATGGTTGTATTTTACAAAATTTCATATAGAGTAAGGCTTATAAAAGCCATACTAATATCTTTAATGTATTGGATGTTATTAATGGGTATAGATGCTTTGAGTATGTCTTTAACAATTTGGATTAATTCTATAGATGATATGAGCAAAATGTTAACAGAAAATATATACAGAATTGAGTCAATTGTATCTGGAAAGACAATTTTGCTTTTAACTTTATTTTTATATAAGACATTAAAAACAAAATTGAATATAGAAATAAATAAAAAGACATTAACATATGTAATTATACCTATAATTGCCAATATAGCATCTTTTTTTACTATTTTTAAATACATATTTAATCCTAAAACTAGTGGTGGTTTAATACATAATTATCAATTACTTATTATCTCTATCATGTTACTTCTATCAAGTATTATCTTGATTTTAATTGCTAAAAAACTACAACAGTATAATGCATTGATAGCAGAAAATAATATGATTAAAAACGTTTTACACACTAAAAATGAATATTATGAGGATATAGAAAAGAAACATTTAAAAACTAGATTATTAAGTCATGATATGAAAAATCATATCTTATGCATAAAAACTATGGTTAAAAAAGGTATTGATGTTACTTCATATTTAGATGACTTACAGATGGAGATTCAAAGTAATGACATTTCATTTAATACTGGTAATTTTATCTTGGATGCTATATTGAGTGAGAAGAAAGAAGTTTGTGATAAAAATAATATAGAACTTAAAATAGGAATAAATTTTGGTCACTGTGAAGCTATTGAATTAATAGATGTATGCCATATATTTTCAAATGTCTTAGATAATGCAATTGAAGCATGCAAAAAAATTGATGAGGGAAGTAAAGTAATTTGTGTTAAAGGTGATGTTTTACAAAATTTTTATCTTATAAGAGTAGAAAACACTAAAGTAAATGAAATTATCACAAAGAATGGGAAAATTGTAACAGATAAAAAAGGTACACTTCATGGATTAGGAATAAAAAGTATAAAAAACGCTGTAAATAAATATGGTGGCAATGTTGTGATTGAGTATGATGATAAAAAATTTGTAGTTAAGATTGCTATACCACTTAGAAATGTAAAAAAAGCAATTAATATATAATTTGATTTGTCATGAGTAAATAATATAATTTTATAAATATAATGGACTTAATTATTACAATAAAATTGCCGAAAAGCACCCCTTCTTTAGATGTGGGGATGAAAGGCAAGGTATTAATATAAATAAAAATCAGAATAATACTTGCAACCTAACACTACGAATGATAGATTATGTGTAGGAGGTGTTAGTTTTTATGTATAAATCTAACGGAAATATAACATATGATTGTAAATATCATATAATATTTTGTCCTAAGTATCGTAAACCTGTTTTAGTTGGCGAAGTAGAAAAACTGTTGGCTCTGTAAGTTTAGAAGTAGTTAAACAATACGTAGAGAATCAACAAGTTAGGAGTAAGAAAAAATGATAAAAACTCATAGAGTAAAATTAAACCTAACTAGAACACAATTTGAATTAGTAAGGGAAAAACAAATGGAGAGTGCTAATTGTTGAAATCATATAGTTAGCTTATCCAAAGAATACTATTTTGAACATAAACAATGGATAAAAAAGAATGATATACAAAAGATAATCAAAGGTAAATACAATCTACATAGTCAAACTATACAAGCAATATCAGATAAATTTGATGCTAATAGAAAGACTATTTCAGAGTTAAGAAAGAAAGGTAATACCAAGGCAAAGTATCCATATAAAACCAAGAAATTTTATATAATACCATTCAAAGCTAGTGCAATAAATATCAATGCTAAAGGTAACTTAAAGTTATCAATGTCAAAAGGTATATATTTAGAGTTAGATTTTAATATTGAAAATATAAAGACTGCTGAAATAGTATGGCGAAACGGATATTATTTGTATTATACATTTGATGATGGAATCATTAACCCAACACCGAAAGGTAACAACACCGTAGGTGTAGACTTAGGAGAAATACATTCGATAGCTAGTATAACTAATGAAGGTATCGGACTTATAATATCTAATAGAGAAGATAGAAGTATTAAGCAATTTAGAAATAAGATATATGCTTATATCTCTAAAAGATTAAGTAGATGTAAAAAAGGTAGTAGACAATATAAGAGATTATGGAAATTAAAAAACACTATTAGAACTAAAATAGATAACCAATTAATAAATTTATACCACCAAACAACTAGAAAGTTTATAAACTTTTGTGTAGAGCAACAAGTATGTGAAATAGTTTTAGGAGATATAAAAGGGATTGAGAAAAATACAAAAAAGAAG
>NZ_JAGWDG010000015.1:0-106149 GCF_020658095.1 Clostridioides sp. ZZV14-6009 | reverse complement strand
TCTTTTCCTTCTACTACTCCACTTTCTTTAATTATATAATCTTCTACTGCTTTTCTATACTCTGTATTAGTTACATCGTCTAATTCAAATTCTCGATTTTTCAAAGGGTTCAATCCTTTGTTTAGAATTCTTTCTGCTAGTATTCTTACTACAACATTATTTATCATTATAATAATCCTCCTACTTTTTCATTTTCATTGAGTAAAATCTGATTTTCTAACTCTTGCATTCTCTTTTCTTCTTCGCTTAAATAGATTGGAATATCTTTTAAAATAAGTTCTTTTGTTGTTGGATTTATAGATTCTATATATTGTTTACTATAATCTATACTTCCATATTCAATATCAATACAATGTAATTCGGTTATTGTATCATGCTCCAATACATCCCCTGTTGCTTCTCCTGTTTGCAAGAGTATTTTACCTGTTTGGTCACATATAATTCTATTTGCTCTATTCATTTTATCACCTCTTTTATATAAATTTTATAGCATACCAAGAAAAGCCATAAGTTGAAAGAGAGGTTCTACTTGCAGGTATATTAATTCCATTATTATTAATATAAGCATCTTGTTCATTGTTTATATAAAATCCTGCAGTACAATTAAAATCTCGGTCATCCATTTTGCCTCTAGTAAGCAGGAGATTAGCTACAAAATCCCTTTTATTTGTAGACCAAGACATGTTACAAGTAGCAATAATAATATTTTTCTCAATTACACTACCAGTGCTAACAGTTTCATTTTCTGCAATAAAAATATTAGGTACAAATCCTAAATTATTAATATTAATCCAATGATATGGTTCTCTAATATATGTTTGTCCATATAACCCACCATATAGATTAACACGCTTAGAACTTTGAATAACAGTGGTAGTGCCACTTGCGACTTTATATTTAGTATTTAACTGTGTTATAGTGTTATTAGCTTGTGTTAATTTATTTACTAAGTCCTGCACACTAGCGTCTGAGCTGTCAAAACTCGTTTTAATTTTCTCTGATAACTCGACTAATGTATTATTTAAACTTGCTTCTATATTTTTAAGTGCTAAAGTATTTATAATACTTGTTTTTCCAACTTTAAATCCTGTATTAACTTCTGTTAATTTTATTGATATATCATTTAAATTTACATTTTCAGGTAGTGGCATTATATTCTTACTTATACTTAACACTTTTTCTGCTGTAGCATTATTACTGTCTGTAACAACTATTTTAAGCGTGTGTAGTGCATTATCTTCTAATGTGTAGTTAATTGTTTTCTCTGTTGTTAAATCTGTTGTTATAGTTTCTTTTAATACATCATCTATAAATACTTCTACCTTAGTTAATAGTGTAGGGTCTGTGTGGTCAGCTTGGAATGTAGCCTGTGTGGAGTTATAAGATGATACATTTAAAAACGGTAATGCTTGAAGTAGCGTTATTTTAGCATAACCATGTCCTTTAGTAGTATTATTTCCAGTTGCTAGGTTAGGATTTATCATATAATATTCAGAAGTTGGTGTATATCCAGCAGGTTTATAACTATCTTTAGTTAATACATAACCACTTCCGCCGCCTGCACTACTACTAACTTTGCTACCTGCACCACCAAACCAGCCACCACCGCCACCACATTTACAATATTGAGAATAAGTAATCGTACCTCCACCTAAGCCAAACGAACCATCGCTATGGAAATCCGCACCCCTACCACCATCGTATTGTGTAGCCCCTGGCGCATGATAAGACAACGTAGAAGTACCATTATTACCCTTAGTGCCACCACCTGCACTACTATAACCGCCTGTTGGCGTATCAGAATCATGTCCACCACCACCGCCTGCAACAATTATACGAGTTAATAAACCTTTTTGAGAATCCCAATCACCAGCAATAAGTCTTATATCAGTAGCTCCACCACCAGTTGAAACTCCACCAAAACCACCACCATTAAATATAGTCCATGCATTAGAACCATCTCTACCCTGTTCACCAACATAAACACTAAGAATAGTTTCTTTTTTTAATGTAAGCTCACCTTTAGCATAACCACCTAAACCACCATTACCAGCAGTTACACCTTTTTTACCACCACATGCCCCCCAACATTCTAGCTTGTATTTGCCAGGTTTAAACCGAGTATATTGCGAGCCTCCTGTATAATTAAAATTCCATTCAGTTTGCATTTTCTCACTCTCCTTTAACAATAAGTTATCAACTCATTTACACTTGTTGCAATATTAGATAACCCACCATTTACTTTTTCTTCTATATTAACCAATCTATCTTCAATTTTCTTAGATGAATAAGTAGTCATTTCAGACACTCTGTTATCATCTACAGTTGCATTTATAAAATGAGTTTCTGCATTTCCATTTATCACATAGACATTTAATTCTGACCTTGTTTCACTTCTAATTTCTATAGAATTATCATCTATAATTTTAAAGTTTGTAACTACATTTTCTTTTGTAGTAGCATCTATAATATTTACAACTATTCTCTGTGTTAACAAACCATGTGTTACAGTTGCTTTGAATCCATTTTCTGCATCCTCCACCCAATCATCAATTGTTATCGTTTGAGTAGATGCCACATTTGAACCACCTGCGATTAATTGGTCAATTTTAATATTTTGTTTCTCATTTTCTGTGTCAATTCTAGTGTTCAGCTCTGTTTTAGCAGTTTCTAAATTATTTGTTAATTCTGTTTTAGTTGTATCTATTTTAGTGTCTAACTCTTGTATGTCTTTTAAAGTTGCTAAAATTACTGTTGGGTCTACTTTCAAATTTACACTTGAAGTATTAGAAACTACTAAAATAATTTTTATAACTAAGTCTTTTACACTCCCCGAGTCAGCAGTTGGTTTGTACGTTTCTGGATATTTAGATACTGCAATTAGTTGTTCTTTTGAATCAAATATCCCTACTTCTCTTATCATAAAGCCACCCACACTACCTGGGATTACAGTTTCTATTACTATCCAGTTTGGATTTTCTTCGTCTATCTTTACATTATTTATAGAACCTTCCCAAACTACGTTTTTTAGAGAAGTTTGTTCTTCCGTTGGATTATATTCTGCCCCTGCTCCGTCACCAAGCTGTAATTTAACTAAATCTACTTTATTGCCTAAAGCTGTCGCATTTGCAATAGATGCCTTTCCTATCGTTGTCAAAAGTGTATAATATTTTTGTTCTGCCAACCTATACCACCTCCTGTCTAGGATATAATGTTACTTTTTCCATACTTCTATCATTACCTGTAGCTATTGTTAATTCTCCAAAACTTTCAAAGTTTGTTGGAGTATATGGATATATAGTAACTGTTTCACCTGTATTCATTGTAGAACCTGTAAACATAGAGTTTTGGTTAAATAAAACCATCTCAAACCTATGTTCTAAATGTGCAGGTTTTATTTCTTCTATTTTCTTGTCTAATTCTAAAATAGTGTTATAACTACAATTATTTGTTATAAAGCTAAGTGTAAAACTAAATAGATTACTAAATACTTCTACATCAACATTAGTCTTTGTATAAGCCTCTCCTATAGCTTTTATAACTTCTATAGTAGTTGTACCCTTACCACGCATTTTCGCTTTTATATTACTTCTTCTATCTTCTATACTTAAATCAAATCTATTTTTAATAGATAAAATATTTTCCCAGTAATCAAGTCCCCAGGTGGCTGTATCAACAAAGAATTGGTCAAAAGTATCGTCATACGTTTCTCTAAGCGTCTCCAGTTCTATGTCATAAGCTTCTTGTATTTTTCTAGTAATATCATTGTTATAAAAAGAAGGTAGCTTATCAATTAATTTCATTAAACCACCTCGCTAAATTCTAAAGTTGTCACACTTGGTACTTTGTCCTCTTCAAATACTATATTTTCAGCTTTATTATTTAAAATTAAGTTGCTAAAGTCATGTAGACCTTCAATAGATGCAAGTATTGCACTTACTTTAGTGTAAATTATTTCTTTATTAACATTTATTAAATAGCCATTAATGCTTTCTAAAAAACTTTCTTTTACAAAATCTAGTGTGTATCCTGCTTCTAGTTTTATAGTTGCACTTATGCTTATATTAAGTGGCGAAGGTGTTGCGACTGTTAATGTACATCCTATTGGCATTTCTGCCTCGATATGTTCTCTACATCTCTCGATTATTTCTGCGTCTACTGCTTGATTATTTTGACCAAATAAAAGAACTTTAACTGTCCCAGCACCATTCCATCTTGGATATACCTTTGCATTATATACACCTTCAACTTCTAAAGCCCACGCTTCATAATGTGCCTTATTTCCACTTGTAGCTTGATTTTTCTGTATTTTATAGAATCTCTCTTTTAATTCCTCATCTGTTTCTATTTCTGTACCACCTTGAAATGCTAAATTATTATAAATTCTTGTTACTCCAGCTATTTCGTCTTGTAACTTAAATTCAGTACTTGCAGGCATATTATATCTAATACCAATTTCTAAAGCCTGTACAGGGCTTGTATTTTGTTCGATTTCCGAACTAATTTCTATATCTTTGATTACTACAAATAATAACTCATTGTAAGAAATTATTGTTCCGTTTGGAATAATTGTTCCAGTTTTTCCTTCAAATATTACCTCACCTATTGCCTCTGTTCCAAGTTTTCTATATACTCCAAACTCATTTACTCTCTTATCAAGAAAATCATCGAAGTTATCTTCTATAAAAGCTTTCTTATGAAGATATGAAAGTTCTATATAGAATTTTGCTAATTCACTATTAACAGGAGATATCATATCACTTAAAAAAGAGCCTTCGCCCTTATAAACATTTAGGTCTATATTGGATAGAGTTCTGTTTTTAACAACATCATATGTTTGACTACTATACATTAACTTCCACCTCCCCATAAATCGTTGAAATTTGTATATCTACACTTAGTAAATCATCTATGAATTTTGTATTTGCAACACTAACATCTAATATATATGGATTAACTAATAAAGACTCTTTTATATATCTACTAGCTTCACTTTCTGTAAGACCTTTACTATATTTCTGCCCTATTAGTTCAGATAATTCAGTTCCATAGCCCCAGCTATAAATTTCATGTTCATACCTATTGGTTTTAATACATTTGTACACCCAAACTTTAATAGCTTCATTTCCTTCAACAATCTTAAAATCTCCATTTTCTAAAACAGGCTCATCTTTTTCAAAATTCCAAGCCACTTCACGAAAAATCGGTAATTCTTCAGTTTTAGGTAAGATATAATCCTCTGGAACACCTATAAAAGGAAATATTGTACTCATTATAAGCTCACCAACTTACTTACAACAGCAAATTTATCACCTATTTTAAACATTATAACCATGTTATCTTCCTCAAAGGTATCTATAAATGGATTTTTTACTTTATGTTGGTGTTCTTGATTCGTTTCTGTGTTAAATGTTTCTATCTGTCTATCAAGCATCCAACTATCTATCAAAATATCTTCTTTTTCTAATATGATGCTATTTGTCTCTATTTTTAAATCTGGTAATTTACTTTTAATTTTTCCAATAAAAAAAGAAGGTTGATTGTGATATTTTCCTTCTTCTCTTATTATTCCTATAAATTCATTTATTGGATTAGCCACTATATCACCATCCTTATAATACTCTCCTTGCTGTATTAAAATCTTTTCTACTGCTTAATTTTCGTATTCTAACATTTTTTCCGGTTTCTGGAGCCTCAATAAACTCTCCGTTTCCAATATAAAGTGCAACATGGCTTATAGGATTTTTAAAGAATATTAAATCTCCCGCTTGTAGATTATTTTTTTCTACTTTTTTACCTTTTGTTGCTTGCTGTCTTGATGTTCTTGGCAGATTAACATTAACTTTCTTAAAGCAATATACCATTAACCCCGAACAGTCAAAATTACTAGGTCCATTTCCACCCCATTTATAAGGCTTCCCTAGGTGTTTTTTAGCTTCTGCTATTACTGTACCTGCTTTTCCTGTCGCATTTGTATATCCTGTGCCATCTCCAATTATTATGCTTCCTTTTCTTCTTCCAAAATCATAACATTCTTTTTCGCTAGACATTAGTATATCTATTTTATATACTCCATTAACTACTTTAATGACTCCTCCTCTATCCGTTACTGTATAGGTTTTACCATCTATTTTTGTCCCTGCACATTTTGCTTGAATTTTTGTCTTAAATTTAAGTTGGCTAGGTGCAGCACAAGTGTTATTACTTGGTACAAGCTTTTTATTGTCCATTGCTTGATAATAACCGCCTTGAAGCGGGTCATTTGAAGGATAATAAGCTGTAAATTCTGCTTTTACTTCTTTTCCATTCAAAGTACCTTCGCCACTACTAAAATCTGAACTTTCTTCCTTTTGCTCGTCTTGTCCTGCTGTCTTTTCATCCATAATATTTTGGAAGTTTAAATCTAAGTCTATCTCATAATTTCCGTTGCTATCCCAATTATGTTTATCTGTGTCTATATAAAATAATCCAACTAAACCAGTATAAGAATCTTTTACTTTTACCCCTCTACCAGTTATACAACTTACGTCACCATATCCTTTCAGATTGCAAGTCTGCTCTATTCCTTTAAATTCGCTTTCTATATCTACAGTACTATTTTCTTGTTGCTGTATAACTTTTTGCATGATTACTCCAACATCTTTAAAGATTTTATCGTCTACCTTTTCACTAATCTTATTACCATACTGGTCTACAACTAATACCTTGTTTTTTACATTCTCCATACTTTCTGAGAAGCTTGTGTTAATAAGATTAGCCCCTTCTTCAAACATAACATTTAGTGTAATAGTCCCTTTTTCAATGACATTAAATTTATCTATATTAGCTTCTATCATGTACTTTTTCTTAGTTGTCTTACTAGCTTCTGTATATGCACTCATTATAGTGTCATAACCAGTTACACCAATAAACATCTTAGTGTATTTAACATTAGTCTTAGGTATGTTTCCGACTGCAAGTTTATTGTCATTAAATACTTGTTTCGCAATGTCTTCAACTAACTTGTCTTTAAAGTTATATGACACTTCGCTTTGAGTAAGTAAAAACCCCATATCTTTAGATACAAAACTAATACTATTGTTGCTAGAGTCTTTAGACCTATTAATTATCATTCCTCGATAGATTTCTTTCTCATCTACGTAGAAACAAACTGTACTAGCTATAGGTATATTAATTTGCTGAAAGTTAACATCAGAAGCTGACTGTACTATAGAAAACTCTAATGTCCTTGATGGGGACTTATAATCACCTGACCAAGTTACCTTTTCTACTATGTCAGTTATATTATAGATAGCTCCATTTTTTATATGGACCTGTAATTTTATATTATTAATCTAAATCACCTTCTTGTCTTTTCGATTTATAAGTGATTAATTTATGTTAAAACCTTTAAATGGAGATAATTTTAAATCAGTCAATTTACTTAACTTTAAAAAAGTATCCCAAAAATCTGATTCTCTATTATCTCCAAAACATTTATCTAAGTATTTGCAATCTGTACAAGGGAAATCTAAGTCTTTTTCATTGTGCATGAAGCTTTTTATAGCTCCAATTTGTATAAACTTACCTATGCAATACAAGTCTTTTTCTGAAAGTTTTATTTCTTCTTGCATAATAACACCTCTTTCACATTTCTAATCTGTAAAACCTGTACCTGGACATATTCTTACTCCTGTAATTTTTGATAATTTTGTGAATGTGTCCCAGTGCGCATAACCATATCCACTTTTAAAACATTCTCTTTCATACTTGCAAGTTTGGCAAGGGTCTAATATATCATGTTCTTCTCTAAAACATCTCTTTATAACGTTTATTTGAATATGTTTTGCCATACAATATAAGTCTTTTTCTGTTAAATCCTCTTTCGTTAGACCATAGTTTTCTGGTATTATTCTTACTTTCTGCAACTCTATCACCTCGCTTAAGGAATTGTTAACACCCAACCGTCCTTTATTAAGTCAGGATTTTTAATTAACTTTTTATTAGCATCATAAATTTTCTTCCACAAATCCCCATTTCCATAATATTTTTTTGCAAGTGACCAAAGACTATCTCCTTTACCTACCTTATGAGTTTTTTGTTTATTTTTAACTTCAAATCCTTTTGTGATTGGCACATCTCTTACTGATGTTATTTTTCCATCTGAAGATTTTATGCTAGGTATCTGTATTCTTTTGTATTCTTTTAAGCTTAATGTAAAATACACATCTCCTGTACAATCTTTTTCTTCATATTGAAAATCTGTTATAATACATTCAAAATTTATATTTGTTTCTGTAACTGTAAACCTTAATATAAAACCTTCATTCATCCATCTTTGAATTTTATTTACACAGTCATATGGTGATGGGAAGCCTGTATAATCACAGTAACTTGCTTCATTCTTAGGAAAGAAACTAGATATTTCTGTAGTTCTTAAGCCTACACCTCCAAACACTGCAATTTCCCCTGTTTTCAAGACATTTGAGGTATTTACTATTGCTTTACTGTTTATTTCAAAAGAAGATGGAAAAACAGGAAATCTAAAGGTGTCATTTGCTTGTCTAATCCATATTTCCAATTACATCACCTCTATATCTTTTCTAAAGATATTAAAAACTTAGCTTCATCAATTATAGTTTTTTCAAAAGCTTTATCCAAATTTTCATACCTAGAAATATCTTCTTCATTTGAATACTCATGTATATCTTCAATTAAATCTTCTTTTGCTTGTATTAAAAAACTTAATCGTTTTAATGAGTTAATAAACTCTATATCTTTGCCTATCATAATCACCTCATAATAAAAAGCACTTACATGTTTGCAAGTGCTTTCTGTATATTATAAATTTAATAATTCTTTTTTCTTAGCATTAAATTCTTCTTCTGTTATTGCTCCCATGTCCAACAATTCCTTTAATGTTTTTATTTGCTCTAATGAACTATTACTTTCTGTATTTTTTTCTATACTATTTTCATTATTTCCATTTTGAATTATAGATAACATAGATAATATTTGTTGTGCAGAATCATATGCATTTTTATATATAAAAGAATCTGTTTTTGTTTGTGTTGTAATCAAATTGATATATACATTTGGATAATTTAAGTTATTAAGTGTTATTTTTATTTTGAGACTATTTACAACTGTCTTTGTCTTCTTTTTCCCTGTTACACCTCCAACTACAGCTCCTACTCCTCCAAATAACACTCCCCCTGCTATTGCTTTGCCTAAACCACCTTTTATTATACTTTCTTCATCTTCTACTAGTTCATATTCTACAATCTCATCAAAAGAAAAAATTTTAGGGTTTATTTTTTTCCCTATAGAACCATCTGGTATTAGACATTTTCTTTGTACTTCATCAATTTCTAAATAAACAGATACTTGTTTTGTAGTGTTGAAGTTATCTAACTCATCTAGATTATTACCTCTTTTTTCAAGAAGACCTAGAATGTCCTCCTTTGTAACTTCTTTATTTTTTTTATTTAAAAATGCTGAACCAAAAGCAGGATTAAGGACATACTCTATTCCTGTACATCTTTGCAAACATTTTTTACATACATATCCATCTTTAATTTTCAGATTTTTAGTTTTTTCTCCACATATTACACAATTTTCTTTAGAACTAAATAATGCCATATATTTATCCCCCTAAAATATAATGATATACTACGATTATAGCACATACTCACATATTTTAGAGTTCTATGTTTCTATACACCACCTGCTAAATTTAACTTTATTTCATTAACTAACATCTTAGTTAATTTAGTCATATCAGCTTCTTCTTTAACTGTAACACCACCCCAATTTATATTTATGGTAATATTATTACTTTCTTTATTATTAGTAGTTTTACTATCAGTTTTATTGATGGTATTTTGCTGAGTTCTTTGTGTTATAGCTTCTTTATACTTACTTGTATAGTCACTTTCTTCAATTTCTTGTGGTTTATACATTCTCTGAGTTAAATTACTAACTACATTGTCAATATTGCTCTTCAAACTTGGTAATTCTACTTTTATACCTTCCCAAATTCCTAAAGGAAGGAATCTACCTACTAAATCTCTTAATTTCCAAGAAGGGGAATGTACTCCAAATCCATTTTTAAATCCATCTATTACACCCTTTGCAAAATCATTTACTTTTCCTTTTAACCAGTCACCAGCTCCAGTTATACCATTCCACAACCCTTTAACAACATTTTTCCCTATGTCCAAAACTTTTTTAGGTAGTGATTTTAAAGTGTCCACCACTGTGTCAACTAACTTTTTAGCTCCTTCTCTGCCCTTAGTAGCCATTTGACTTCCCCAGCTTGCTACTTTTTGTACTGTGCTTACTAGCCAAGTCCAGATACGGCTAGGCAAAGTTTGGAAAAATACTACTATATTGTTAATAATCATTCTAGCGTAGATTTGAGCATATGCTATCATAGCCATACCCCATTGACCTATTTTTTGTACTGTGCTTACTAGCCAAGTCCAAATTTTATTAGGTAATTGTGCAAAAAATGTGCCTATATTATTAATCCATATAGGCACATTTGTAACTAGGTAAGTCCAAACAGAAATACCCCAAGATATTATTTTCCCTAATGCAAATCCTAATCCATAACCAATTTTTGCAGGTAATTGTCCAAACCACACTCCAATGCTATTAATCCACATTGGAATTGTTTGCGTGAAGAAAGCTACAATAGCATTCCAGCCATTTATAAATGCTTGTTTTATATTATTCCACATTTCTCCAAACCATTGTCCTGCATTTGAAAAACTGGTACATAAATCATTCCAAGCTTGTGGAATAGTTTGTGTAAAGAAATTACATATACCACCCCAAACTTTTGTGGCTGTTTCTTTTATATTATTCCAAGCATTTATAACAAAATCTCTAAAACCCTTGTTTGTATTCCACAAGACTACAAGACCTGCAACTAATGCGACTATAGCAATTATAGCAACACCAACTGGTCCTCCTAGTGTAGCTAAAGTAGCACTCCAAACTTGTGTTACACCTTGAGCTATAGTCATCTCTCCAGTTAAAACTCCAACTAAAACTTGAAATCCACTTAATACTGTGCCTGCTTCTGCCATGCCAACCATGTAAACCCGCACTGCCAATTTAGCCGCAACCCAAGCTTTTTTTAATGCTACAATACTTTTAACTGCACTAGTCATTATGGAAGCTGTTTTTATACTAACAAAAATACTAGCGATAGTAGGTCCATTTTTAAGAACCCAACTAAGACTCTTAATCATAGTTGGCAATGCCTTTGTTGCAACTTTTATAATCGTAGATGTTAAATCCCCAAAAGATTGTGCAATTTGAGAAACACCTGCTTTAAGTGACCCACTTGAAAATTGTTTATCTAAGTCACTTAAACATTTTATTCCTGTTTCAGTAGCATTTTTAAGAGGTTCTTTTAGTTTACTATATATCTCTATACCTAGATTTTTAAAACTTTCTTTTAATATTCCCACCTTAGATTCTAATGTATTAGACATCTTTGCATATGCACTTCCAACAACATCAGCTTGAGTGGACATAGCTTTTAAATTGTTCGTATATTGCTCTGAATTTTGACCACTAAGTGCGAGTGCAGCTTTCCCTGCTTCAATACTGCCAAACATATCTATTAAACTTTTTTTATTCTTTTTAGCACTTCCATCCATGAGATTTAAGATTTCATTAAGCGGCACTCCTGCTTGCATTAATTCTTTAAAAGATTTTCCTGCGTATTTAGTTCCTTTTGTAGCATCTAATAAAGACTTATTTGCTACTGTACCAGTTTTTCCAAGTTCCGCAAGTAAACTATTTAATTGTGTTGTAGCTTGTGCTGTTGGTGTTCCTTGTGCTGTCATATTGGCAAGTGATGCTCCTACCTGTTCAAAACTAAAACTCATTGCAGATGCAGTTGGGGTTACTTGTGCTAATGTTGCTCCTAATTCTCCAACCGTAGTGATACCTTTATTTTGTGTCTGCATCATAATTTTGTGAACTCTATCAGTTTCAGATACATCCATCTTGTAAGCATTTAATACTTTTGCTGTTGCTGTTAGAGCTGTGTCTATATCTGTAAATCCTGATTTAGATAATTTAGCATTTTTAGTCATGAAGTCCATTGCTGAACCCATATCTTTTGTAACAGGAATGCCCGAAGATAAAGCATTATATAGACTTTCTCCAATAGAAGATGCCGCAATTCCTGTATTTTTAGATAACTCTAATACTTTATTATTCAAGTTTTCTGTATCTACTTTAGTGTCTCCAAACATTGTCGAAGTTTTTGTCATTGCAGTTTCAAATTCTGCACCTGCTTTAGATGCAGAAACTAATCCTGCTCCTATTCCAGTCACAATCCCTACTCCTGCTATTTTAGCTGCATTGCTTACTTTTCTAAATTGTTCTTGTAATCTTTCTTGTGCTTGTGATGTTGTATTAGTTTGACTTTGAAGGGCTCTAGTAGCATCTCTAACTTGTCTTAGCGTCCTACTAGCTTCATCTCGCATTCTTATAACAGCTTCTAAAGCTCTACTACCTGCTGACATACTCTACAGCCCCTTTCCAAAACTCTCTATTTCTTCTATTTTTTCATCTATTTCTTGGTGCATAAAAGCTTTAACTATGTGTTTTTCTCCATATTTAACTCTATAAAAAACAGATGGCATCATTCCTTTGTACTTAAATAATAAGTACATTAAATTAACTTCACCATCTGTTTTTATTAGTTTTTTATTTTTTCTTCTATTCTTTTATCTTTTTCAGAATTAGATTCGCTATATCCGTTTAACTCACATATTTTGTTATATAAATCATTTATTTCACCTGCCAACAACATTTTTCTTAGTAATTCTCTTGGTGTTGGAGATTTAAAATGTTTTAATAATTCTTTATCTTTAAATGTTTTGCAAGAAGCTAATATAATATTTGTTTTCATTTTAAAGTTATCCAAATCCTTTAACGAACCATTTTCTATTTTTAATCCACTTGACTGTAATTCGTCAAACGTTTCGGGTTCTAATGCTGTGCATTCAAAAGGTAACTCTATACCTACTTTTTTGCAAAATATTTTGTATGTCATGCTTGGCATTTTAATTTCGCCTGCATCCATTTTAAGCAGTAATTCTACTATATTTTTTACTTCTGCTGCTTCTTTTTTATCTACCATTTCTTTTTCTAATTTATTTTCACTCATATCTTTTTCTCCTTATTTAATAATTTTTTATATTTCATCTAAAAATTCATAATCCTCAAATGTGAAAGAAAATTCTTTTTCTCCCTCTTTTCCTAATTCCCAATCTATAAGTGGTAGGTTATCAAAGCTTACACCAGTTACACAAACTCTTTCTGCTCCTTTTGCATCTGGGTCAGCAAGTTTACTAATGACAGTGAATTTTAATTCTTTTCCTTCTTTTATAACTTGAGTCCCATATTTTAATAACTTTGAGTCTACATGATGCATAGTTAAAGACCCTTCTGCACTAGCATCTATTACTTTTTGACCTTTAATCATTTTTCGTGGTTTAGCTATTTCAGCTTTATTAAACTTTATCTCAGCTTTCATACCCTTACATTCAGCTAACTGCACATCATCCAACCAAACCTCTCCATAAGTCCCATTTATAACATTTTTACTTTCAAAACTTGTAGCCATATTTTCACCTACCTTCTACATTTGAACTCTTATATTTATATCTTCCATTGCATCAACCAGTTTTAGATTTATTAGGTAAAATCCGTTTGAGCCAGTATTAGCTTCTTTTATTTCATTCTCTTTCATTTTACTAACATCTACTTTTTTGCTTTCTAAGTATTCTTTTTGCTTCTCTAAATCAATTTCAACAGTAAAGTTAGAGTCAATTAACTCTTGTTTTGCTAATTCAGTTAAATAAGATTGTACAGCAACAATAAATAAACATTTGTTGTCATAAGTGTTTGGACATTTACGCAAATACTTTTCTACATAAATATTTTTTATATCTTTGCTTATTAAATCTTTTATATCAACAAGTTTGATTTTTTGAAACATTTCTCCTTTTTCTGCTGTTAGAGTTGTAAGAGAATTTACACCTCTAGCAACCCTTATAGCCCCTGACAATCTTCTTAGTATTAATTCTCCCGATTGTACTTTAGCGTCTGCACTAGCTTTGTCTATCTTTGTAATAGATTCAACTTCATCAAGAGGTGCATAAGTAATTGACTGCGTACTTGGAGTAGATGCTATAAGAGAAGCGATACGTGGTGTATATTTCTCTGCTGTTATTTCCTCCCCACTAATTGTTACATTTTCAGTAAAATTTATGACTGCTTCATTATCAGCTTTAATATTTGCTAATACTGCCTTAGCTTCTGTACTTTCTTCTTCTCTTATCTTCTTTATCCAAGTTACAATTTTTGTTTTTTCTGCTTCTTCTGACTCGGGCATACATAAGTAATTAAATTCTACAGATTCTAATTCTTCTAGTATATCCTCAACTTTTCCATCCTCTGTGAAAGTACTTATAATAACTTTACTTGGTCTTAACACCTTCTCATTATCAGTAGCCCCTACAAATCCATATTTAACATATTTTTTATTATCATCACTTAATGAAGTTGGTATATCATCTTCGCTTGTAAGCTCTTTATACATCTTTGTTGTATCTTTCAATATAATTGCTACTATTCCAGCTCTGGAACGCTGTATAAAGCTCGTAGCCAGTTCTTTAAATTCTATATTTATATTAACTAATCCAGCCATTTAATCACTCCTTCCTTTAAATCTCATATTTAGTTCTTCCATTAATTCGTGTTTTTCTTCTTCAAAATAAATTTGTTCATAATAATTTATAGATATAAGAAATTGAACATAATTTCCTATTTCATCTTTTTCTATACTTCCATTTTTCTTACTGAAAGTTAAATATCTATCTTTTATTTTTATATTTCTAGTGAATATGTTCTCTAATTTATTTAAAATATCAAATAAATGTGTTTTTTTCTTTTTCAAATTAGGTAAATATTTTATATCAACTAAAAAGCTTTTTATATCAGTTCTTTTAGTCGCTATTTGTGTTTCTTCAGGTATTATCTGCACAAAAAAATAAGGCTCTTTATTGTCTTTTATGTTATATTCTCCTGCAACTATAGTTTCTTCAAAATTATTATCTATAGTTTTAGTAAATGAATCTAGTATTTCATTATAACTTAGCAACACACCACCTCTAGTTCCAAAAATCTATTATTATCTGATTTAATTCATCATCAATTATACTACTCATTTCATCAACGCTTCTTGCCAACATAAATACACCTGGTACAAAGCTAATTCCGTTAGGCTTAGGTCTATAGTTTTCGCTAGTTCCTGTTCCTTGCCTAGTTCTATGACCATATTCTAAATGATAAATGTATTCAACATTATTTGATACTACACCCTCAAATAGATTAAGCTCTTTATACTTCCAGCTCTTTCTAGCTGTTCCTCCATCAACTTTAGCAACTGGTGTTTTAGGTTTTACTTTTCTAAGCAGTTTATTACCTATATTGTTCTTAGCCCTTCTTAAGTTCTTTGACATTTCCCTTCCTTCTCTTTCTAAATCTCTTATTAATGTGTCTAGACTGTTAAATTCTATCATTTAATATCTTTCCTTTAGGGTCAAATTGACTTGCAAGTGGCTTGAATAAGGAAATGGTTTAGATGCAATAAAAGTTTCTACATTTCCATTTTCTAAAGTTATATCAAGTATATCTCCAACTATCAAATCTACTTCGGGTCTGCAATATAATTCAAACGCTGAAATAGAATTTGTTATATCTGTATCCACGATATTAGGTATATTTCCATTTAAGCCACAAGGCACACCTTCTGCAATTACAACATTCTCGTTAAAATCTGTAACTCCTGTGTCTTCATTTTTAATACTTATACATCTTCTTATTGTCATTTTACAAAAGTAAGTCAATGCTAATATATCTGCTTCTGCCATGTTACCACTTCACTTTTCTAAAATTATTTAAAATATTCTTATCCTTTTGAGATAGTTTTATTTCCATTAATTCATCTGTTGTTTTAGCTGTTGCAACATTATAATTTACAGAATAACCACCACGAGAAATTGAGCTGATTTTTCCATTATCAGCACTACTAACTAATACAGTCTCTTTTAACTTAACAATAACTTTATCCTCTACAATACCTTCAAGAGTAGAATTAAGTGTTTCTATATTGCAGTATGCAAGAACTAGAGTAGTGTATTTTTTAATGTACAACTCTATTAAACTATCATAAGTATCATCTTTTAAATTTAAAATTAATTTTATATTATCTAGCATTTAATCACCTCAAAATAAAATAGAGAAACTAAATACTATTTAATTTCTCTATTAATTCATCTTTTTTTAGTTTTGAATAACCTTCTATGCCATTTTCTTTTGCTATGTTTCTTAATTCTTCAAGAGTTAAATTTTCTGTATTAATACTTTTCTTATCTTCTAGTAACTTAAATCCATCATACATTAACTTTTCTTTTTCAGATGTATCATTAACTATTCTTTCTATGTTATCTCTTATTAATCTATACATAATTTATCTCCTTTTAGGCTGTTGGTTTAGCATCCTTAAAGTTAGCATATACTAAATTAGAATTTAGATTAGTAACCCATAACTCGTGGTATCTTCTATAATCCATAGCCCAAGAATTACCACCTTGATAAGTTAAAGGGTCAAATATTCTCATTTGGTCTTGCTTTGTAACAGCGATAGGTACATCTCTTCCTGCTATTATAAAATTACAATCTAGTGCTTTGCTACCTTTTACATATCCACCTTGCTTTTGACCTTCTGATTTTCCATCATATAATGTTATTGATGAATACATTCTATTCTGAGGAGTCGCTATAAGCGGACAAAAATCTATTGTTGGTACTTTTGTAGTTATTCCACCTTTGCTAAAATCAATAGCCATTAATTTTTCTAATGTTTTTTCTTCAACTGCTGTTAATGTATCATAAGTTAAATGAATTACAAGTTCACCAGTATATCCCGTTTCCCTTATTGTTGTTATTCCTTTTTTTATTTTACTTATAACAGTATCTTTATGTGGTGCATATCCATATTCTACATTAGTATCATTTTCTACATTCATAGCTACAGTAGCTAGTTTACTTAATCTATAAGCATCAACTTCTGGAATTACTTTTGTCCTTTGGAATTTTCCCATAATTTCACTTGCAGTTAATGTGAAATTAGTTTCATCAACATCGTTTGGGTCTATTGTAAATTTTCTTCCTCTATCTTGTGTCATTGTTTTTGTTTCATAACTAAACTTTATATCTCCATTTGCATATCCATCTGATGAACCTCTGTTATAATCCCCTAGTCCATCAACTTCTAGAGAAGGTATTTTTATTTCCTTACCTCCATTATATATCGCTTTTCCCGCATTAGCATCCATCCACCCTGTTAGAAGTGTTTGTATTGCTGAATCATCAAGTGCTTGCTGTATAATTGGTGCATATTCTATTGTATTTGCCATTTTAACATCTCCTTTATTTTAATTATATTTGTCCTTTTACTGCTGCTTTTATTTGTTCTGCTGTAATTTCTGATGAAGCTTCTCCACTACCACCTGGTACATACTTGTAAAAAGATTGTGCATTTGTTTGTTTAGTAGTTTCAGTAGTGCTAGTTTCAAACAAATCTTTGTAACTCTCTTGTAGTGTTTTTAACTGTTCTTCTATACCTGCTACCTTCCCATCTTCTCCTACAGTTATCTTTTCTAAATCAAACTTATTTGTTAATAAATCAACGTGTTTGGCTTTGTTAGTTAACAAGGTTTTCTCAACAGCACTTAATTTTCTTGTCTTTAAACTTTCATTTTGCATTTTCTCAACTTCTATCTTATGATTTTCTTCTATTTTTTTTATTTGTGCTTGATGTTCTGTTTTTATCTTTTCTAAATCTTCTTGAGTCATTTTACTATTAAAGCTTTCAATAGCTTTGTTAGCTTCTTTCAATTGTTCATTTGCTTTGTTAAAAGTTTCTTTAGGTACTGCATACTTGGGAAATTCAGTATTAACACTTTTTAATATTTCATCAACATCAATTTTATTTTCTTCGATTTTAATACTTTCTAATATTTTTCTTAACCATTCCATTTAATCATCATCCCTTCTTATTTCTCCATAGATTTTTATAGTTGCCCTCCAACTAAAGGAGTTACTTTGTTCTTTATGCTCTGCAACTTTTTTAAAAAGAGCAAAATAAAAAAGTCCTTATAGACTTTTATCTAACGATTTATTTAGTTCTTCTTTTACCTTCTTTAAAATTTCATCATAAACTTTATCTATATTAGCTTTATTTTCTTTTTTTAATTTATTGCAAAGAATACCTACATTAACATTAGCAATACAATTAATAACGATTTGTACTACACAAACTACAACTATAACTTGAGTTAATATACACATTAAAATCACCTACTTTTTTATCTAATAATTTATCTTAATTTTCCCTTCTTTAGCAAAACGTTCTTTTATATCTTTAGATGCTATCTCTCTTATATACTCCAAATCCTCATCAGAAAGTTGTTTTGTAGGACTTTTTATTTTTATTTCATTAATCTTTTCTCTTCCAAATACTCTATTTAAATTTTCTTCTAATCTATATACTACTTCATTAAATGTTTCAATTTCTTTTGTAGCACTTTTTATATTTTCTTCAAAATCTTTTGTATCTAGCTCCAACTTAGCTGAAAGTTCTAATTTACTTTCCTCATCCTTTTCTTCATCAACACATCTATGCCCTTGTTCTAAATTTTCAGCATAGTTTCTTGTATTTTCAATAGTTACAGTATATTCAACCCTTTCATATAATTCCTCAAATTCTCGAGCATTATATGGATATATTCCACCATCTTCTCTTTGCACAATGTAATCACCTATATTAGCTTGGTGTATACCTATAATAGTTTTTACAAACATTATAGGTTTTTTATCTTCATTACTATCAACTGCAAACCAAATATCTTGACTCATAATTGCTTTTATTATCCAAGTTGGTAACTTTGTTTGTTTTGTATCACCAATCCATTTAAAAGCTTCTACTTCTTCTGATTTCTTTTTAAACTTAGCCATATTATTTATTCCTCCTTAAATTTTTACACAATAAAAGCACTTACCATTTAAACTTAACAAGTGCTCCCTATACAACTTCTATATTTTTTATTACATGTTCCTTGTACCATTCATTATAAGTCAAGTTTGCTGGAACTTCATAGGTTTTACCTTTTGGCAGTCGTGCTGTTCTTGTTTCCTCTTGCTCATGTGGGAAATATGGTATAGTCGTACACCTGCAACGTGGATGCATTGGAGGATAATTTTTTGTTTCTATAGCGTCCTTAACTAAAAATACTTTCATATCTACATTTCTACATTTTTCACAAGTATTCCCCTGTAATGTAGCCAAG
This sequence comes from Clostridioides sp. ZZV14-6009, assembly GCF_020658095.1. NCBI lineage: Bacteria > Bacillati > Bacillota > Clostridia > Peptostreptococcales > Peptostreptococcaceae > Clostridioides > Clostridioides sp. ZZV14-6009. Next base: position 86,722 of record NZ_JAGWDG010000015.1, on the reverse strand, counting down.
AATTGATATTTATCTACGTTTTGACTTTCGTATGCTCTTTTATCAGCTTCCCCCATAAAATGTCCATGTTCAGTTTGAACTAATCTTATTGCATTTTCATAGCTAGAGTCCATTCTCTGAGATACTCTATTAGCAATATTTTTCATGCTTTCCCCTCTTATGGTCATCTGAGTAATTTCTTCTTTGATAACTTCACTTAATAAATCTCTGTTTTTCCATATCCTTTGAGAAAAGTTTTTACCACTCCAAGGATATGTAATTATATCCTTTAAAGCTTCTCTATCAAGCTTAGTGAAGCTTACCCCAACACCAACGTGTTTTTGAGTTTCATATATACTCTTATAGTAACTATCTTTCACAGATTCTTCTAATAGCTTTTCTACTCTATTATTTTGAATGTCGAATGTATTATTTATCTCTTTAGATATTTGGTAGAATAGTTCTTCTAACCTGTTTATTCTGCTTTTCATAGCTAATGTATTAAGCTCTAACAGTAATCTTTCATCCTTTGTTTTTTCTATTAACTTAATATATTGCTTAATGTCCATACGCCATGCTTTAAACTCATTGTTAGTTAAATATTTTTGCGTTTCTGCATATGTTAATTTATTCTGTTCAGCATATTTATAAAATAAATTAGCAATTTCTTTCTCTATATTTTTCATTGCAATTTTATATTGCTTATCCAGCTCCTTCAAGACTTCTTTTTCATCTTTCAATCTTGCATTTAGCCTTTGTTTTTCTCTTTCTTTCCAATATTCAACATTATTATTTTTCATATTAAATACCTACAATGAACCTTCAAGTATTTTTTTAGCTTCATCTTTTGTTACACCTATAGCTATAGATATTACATTTATAGCTTGACCTAGTGTTAATGTTCCTGCTGAATATTGAGACAATACACCTACTAGCGATTGCGTCTGAGCACCATTCAAAGTTTTTCCTGCAACTTCTTCTGCATTGTCTATAGTGTCATTTACACTTTCTTTTTCTTCGACATTCTCTTTTTTATCTGGTAAATCGTCAAAGTTATAATCATCAGAAACCGAAGCTGCTTGTGCTTGTTTTTCTTCTAAATAAAGTTTCTCAGCTTCCTCAGGGTCGTCGACCCAAGGATGATGTCTAAAAATAAGTTTAGTTGGTATTATTCCCATGCTTTTTGTTGCTATATCTGCATCCTCTAAATCATTTGACATCATATTTCTTGTATATGTCTGTTGTATCTTTTTATAGTCTGTAACTCCTAAAAAATATAGTATAGTTTTTATTAGCTTATCAAAAGAGGTTCTAAACTCGGTTTCAAGAAGTCCAGACTTTAATTCTAGCTTTCTATAAAAGAATTTAAGTGCTACACCACTTGCATTCCCAAAGTTTTCAGTATCCTGTTGTAACCCTTGACCGCTTTCATATATTTGTTTTTTCAAGATTTCAAGTATTATTTTTCGAGCTTCTGTAGGTATCTCTATTTGCATAGTTTTAAGACCACCAGAATCACCTTCTGAATCTGTTTCAGTCTTTATAGTTTTATATCTCTTTAATTCCTTCAAGAACTCTGATGTATCTTCTCCACCAAAATTTTCAAGTATATAGATTATTTGTTGTATATCTTCTAAATCATTGGCAAAACCACTCATAACTCGGTCGTATAGGTCTAATATTTTTTTATACTTAGATAAGTCACTTTGTTTTTTTATATTGTTAGCAAATTCTATAAAAGGAACTGAATTAAATCTGTGCAATATTGTTATATGCTCGATTTGAGAACCACAACACGATACTCCAAAAAATTTATATTTATCTAATATTTTATCTGTCCAAAATTCAACATAAGTATATGCCTGCTTTTGTATTTGACCTTTTACATCTTCTAACTGAACATAATATCTTATAACAGCTTCTAACTCTCTTTCAATTCCATTTCGATATATAGGAATAATTTCTTCTGTATTCACTACACCATATTTAAATGTTTGAGCAATTATCTGTTCCTTACTATATTCTTCATCTATCCAATAATGGAGCCATGCAGTACCACAATTACTCGCTTCTATTGCTAAATTCTTAGCTTTTCTAGTAAACTCATTCCCTAGAATATCTGTTACCTTCTCATTCAATTCTTTGTTATTATCAATGTCGAACAAAGTTGGATAAGTAAACATATAAGAAGCTTTTTCATCTACTAGTATTTCATGAAAGTTATGACTAATTCTATTGTCAGCGTTCCTAAGCGGGTTCTCATCTCTATTTTGGACAACTACTCCTTTTTTCAATATATCATTTTCATTATAATAATATGATTTAGCCTGTAATATCTCTTGCCTTCTAGCTATATCAGCACTTATTATTGCTCTTATTTTTTCTAACTCCACATCACCACCACCTATATTACTTAAATACTGATAATCCTTGACCTTTTAGTGCCTTTTCTGCAACTCCTGTTATAGCATCTGGCGCATCATCATGTTTATTCTTACCTTCTCTCTGATAAGATGTCATAGCCTTATAAAACTCTGTCCATTTATCTCGCCAATTCGACGGAAAATATATATGTTCCATTACCCAACTGCTATTAGATAAGATTCTAGCATTTTTATTTTTAGACTGGTGAAACCATTTTATTGTTGTTTTATTGCTGTTAAATTTCTCTTTTAATATTCTTTGAACACTTCTTGCAAAAGCTCTGCCACCATTATTTGACTCTATATCTGCTTTATTAACTTCATTATCATAGAACATCTTAGCCGTTTTATACTCTGTTATTTCCATGCTTTCTTTTGTATATAAAACGTCTAATACATATACTTCTTTGTTATATACTCCATATACAATCGAACATAAATAGTCTGCCCCTTCATCTGCCGTATCCACATAAGCTTTAATAGATGTAAATAGTAGATTGCCTTTATCATCAGCAGGAAGCTTGTTATATGTCTTAAATCTAGTGTATAGGCATCCTTTAAGGTCAATAGGCTCTTGTTGATAGTTAGCACTTGCAATGTCTTCGCCCATCGCTCTTACTTTTGACTTATAACTATTTAGAGATAAGACTTCTTCACAAAGCATGTTACCATCTTCCTGTAATGCTTTCATATTAATATGTTTTACTTTCTTACCTTCTTCTTTGTAATGTTCTAATGCTCTGCCAGCTAAGTCCTTACTAGACCATCTAGTCATTATAATTATTATTTTCCCACCTTCTTCAAGCCTTGATAGCATAGTATTAGTAAACCAATCCCAATGTTTTTCTAAAACATTCTCATTATAAGCTTCCTCTGCATTTTTAATTAAGTCATCTACAATCATCAAAGAACATCCAAAGCCTGTTGCTGTACCACTTGGAGATGTTGCCAAATAATTATTATAACCACCTTCCAATGACCATAAATTCATAGCTCCATCACCATGTTTAATTTTTGTGTTAGGAAATATATCGTTGTAAATGATAGTGTCTATATCGGCTTTTTCTTCTTGAATAGCATTTCTAACATTCTTTGAAAACATCGTTGAAAGAGTCTCATTATAACTACCAGTCATTATTTTTTCATTTTTATTTTTACCTAAAATCCATTCTACGAATAAACTTGCACTTCTACTTTTCCCATGTCTAGGTGGCATATTTATAATTAAAACTTCATCATCCGAATAATAAAAATCTTGAAGCTTATTGCAAGTCTCAACTAAATAATTTCTATCTTTTTTATAAAAGTTTGGAGCTAATAAATTGCAAAAATAAAAGAACTCACGTCTTGCAAGTTCCTTCTTAGCTTCTAGTGCTATTAACTTATTATCAATCATCTAAATTCGCCAACTTTTTCAACTCCTCTAAAGACAGCTCTTTAAACATATTTTCACTTTCATTTTGACCTAGATTATTATTTTCTAATTCAAATTTCTTTCTATCTATCTTCATTTTCTCTAATGTCTCAATACACTTTCTTTTTTTATCTTGAATTTTAGTTAATTCAGCTTCTAGCTTTTGCACTCTTTCAAATATAGAAACAGCCCTTGTGACAGTCTCTGTCTGTGTCTGTTCATTATCTTTAAGTAAATTACCTTCTATCTTTAAAGTTCTTTTGTCTATGCTTTCTAATGTAATTTTATCAGCTTTTTCTTCATACTGCTTTATTCTTTTCATATGTCTATGTTCTCTAACTGTAAGTAAACTTATTTCTAATTCAAGTCTGTGTATTTCATCTTTATTTTCACTTTTTATCAATTCAATTTCTTCATCTGTTAGAGTGTTAAAGAATATTTTTTCATATATACCATCTTTTAAAGCATTTTTATTATTCTTTTGACCACCCTTTTTCTTTGTAGTACTACATTTATTTGTTTGCAGTACTACATTCCAGTTATCTCTACATTTCCAATTACTTATTGTTTTCTCATTTTCATTTAATAACTCTGCTATCTCTCTATTTGCAATATTTCCATTATGCTCTTTAAATATATCAAAAGCTTTATCTCTGTTTGGACTTCTAGCCTTTGCCACATCACCACCTCGTTATTCGTTTTTACTTTTTTATTATGAAGCTTGTTTATCTACTTTTGTTTCTTCTCTTGTCAATAAATAAAAGAATGGAGTATCTAATAAAGCTAAGAAGAACTTAACTACATATTGACTCATTATCATAGTTATTAAACTTGGTACAGTACCCCAAAACCCGATTGTAATAAATATAGCTGTATCTATTAGTTGACTCAACATAGTACTAGCGTTGTTTCTTAACCATTTATGCTTTCCTCCAAACTTTTCTTTTAGCTTATGAAATATAAATACATCATTTGATTGAGCTAATATATAAGCGGTTAAACTAGCTAATACAAATCTTACATTCTGCCCTAATACTGCTTTTAGATTGCTTGAATACTCTGTTGCAAAACTTGCACTTGGAAGGGCTATCGCTATTGTAATCAATAAAAGACTAAATAACTGCATTAAAATACCTCTTTTGACTGTTCTGTTAGCTTCTTCTTTGCCCCATATTTCTCCAATGACGTCTGTACATAGAAAAGTAATAGGATATGCTACTACTGCGGCAGGAACAATTAATCCAAACACATCAATCACCTTTCCAGCAACAATATTAGAAATCACTAAACTTGTTACAAATACACAATTTAATAATGTTAAATTTCTTTCTGTCCTTTTCACCATCTCACTCCATCCATGAATTTTTGATATTTAACCCATTCGCACATACTATGAGCTACTAATTTTTTTAAATCTGTTTTCTTATTACCTTCTTTTTCTAACCTTCTTATATGTATGTCTCCATCTTTAAATGTATATAATTGTTGTCCAATACTTGCTCCTATAGTCCAACTACTGCTATCAACACTATAAAATTTAAATGACTTTAATATCTTTGTCTTAGTAAAGCCTAGTCCATGTACTTTTACATTTCTAGCATAAGCATAAGCAACCATTTTTCTTATCAAATCATATTCCTGTTTTTTTATATCATTTATTGCGAATCCACCAACTGCAATATATTTATATGTTGCACATAGCTTTTTCCAGTATTCCACTCCCCGACTTTTATGCCATACAGGAATACATTGTCTACCTACTTCACTTTCTATTTTTTTAGTCCACTTCTCCACCTGCTCTAGTCCAAATATCACATCTACATCAACTTCAAAGAAATATTTTATATTGTAGTCTTTAATAAACTTTATATATCTATCAATATAGTTTTCCATTTCTTCTTTCGAGATTTCTGTACCATTCATAAAAGAAAAAGCCCCCGAATCTAATAAGAAATTCTCATTTCCTACTATTTGCAAAGCTTCCAAACACGCTTTTTCTTTATTAAAAAAAGTTTCTAAGATGTATCGAGGTTTACATTTTTCTATTGTTTCTAATCTTAATTCTTTATTCATTCCACTTTTTGTTGCTGCTAAAAATATCCTCATTTTTACATTTCAAACTCCTCGCCACAACATGGGCATTTTACTGTTTTTTCTTTTTTCTCTTTTTCTTCTAATTCTTCATCTAATATAAAATCTGAATCCATTACTCCTAAATCTTCGAATGTTAATACATTAAATCCAAAGTTGCTCATATCAATATTTTGTATCTCAGCCAACTCTTTTGTTAATTTGTCAAACTCCCAATCTGAAAACTCTCCTGTTTTATTATCGGATAGCCTATATCCTCTTATCTCTTCCTCTGTTAAATCTTTTAAAATTATACATGGTACTTGCTTCAAATCAAGTATTTTGGATGCTTCGTACCTTGTATGTCCTGTTACAATTACATAGTTTTTATCAACTGTTATCGGATTATTAAAACCAAATTTTTTGATTGAATTAACTACTTTTTCAATAGCATTGTCATTAATCCTCGGATTATTTTCGTATGGTTTTATATCTTCTAAATTAAGATAAACAACTTCTCTTTTGTTCAATTTAAGACCTCCTTTTTTATTTTTGAATATAATAAAAGAGCCACCTACAAAGATGACTCTTTAAACTAAACACTCATATTTTTCTTTAAACTCTTTTACAGCTTCATTCCATGCCTCTTGCTCTGTTACGCCTTTTTCTCTTGAAATTCTCTGCGCTATATCTCTAATTAATTGAGCACCTTCTAATATCCCCATATTACCTCACATCCTTTTTTTATTAATTTATACGACAATTAAATTCATTTTCCTTCTTTTAAAAAATAAAAGGCTAAGTTTACCCTAACTCAGCCTTTTTATGGGGGAGGTATATATTATGTTGCAAGTTCTAAGAATCGAACTTAGATTAAACACCAGTACCTGCATGTTGAGTGAGGTTACCAAGCCCCACTCCTTTAGACATTTGAATTAAATTCCGTTTTAATCCAGCATATCTACATATAGTGTATTAATACCTTTTGAACATAGTTAGAATTGAACTAACAGCGTCCTCACGCCCTACCTAGTCTGTTCATATAAGCTAGAGTAATCCCTTAACCCTAGCCTAATATATATTTAGTTTTGAGAGGGAAATCTTTATTTCCACAATATTATTATCTCATGTTTCAAGACTTCATGTCGGACATAAAACGGACATAACCTCTTATTGTATTTCTAATAAATTGAATATTGGTTCTTGTTCTGTAAGTGCTTGTCTGCCAAACATAGCTATTGAAATAGATGCTATAGCTATATCCCTTCTTCTTCTTAATTGTCTTTCTTCCATAAACAATTTATCTGATATTTGAAACCATTCAAATTTATTTATATATCTAAATTTTATTATCTCTCTTTCTACATATCTTAAATTATTTATAGCTATGTCTAAAGTCTTTTTTATTGCCATCATTGTATATAATTCAATTTCCTTTTCAGTTTTTTTATCTTCAATAGAAACTAATTTATCCTCAATTTTGTTATTTATATTATAAGTTTTGCTTGTAGGAATGCTATCATAGCTTATTGCCTTGGTTAAATCTCCAACAGAACATTTATCTAAATTATAAATATCCCCTTTCAGTTTGTTTATATTAGCATCCATTTGATTATATTCTTCAAGAAACTTCTTAGTTGCATTAAAAAACTCTTTTTTAGTTTTAGACATACTCACACACTCCTATCAATTATTTATGTTATAATAATATTTGCATATAAAAGTTTTATATTTTTGACAAGTGGAGTGTGAAAGCACTCCTTTTTCTTTTTTAATTAACTATTGAAGGTTTTACCTTTTAAAAGATAAAAGTCAATTCATTCTTTAACTCACTATTGATAATTGACTATTTAAAAGTCTTATTTCATCCTCAAACACTATAGGTAACTTATAATTGTTTACAATCTCTAATACTTTATCTAACTGGCAACGCTTTATAGCCTTATAACTTTCTACTCCAAACTCTCGTTTAATCTGATGATATATATCACTGTATACTTTACCTCTTAAAGATTTATTTTTATAAGCCTTACTTCCATGCCCACCAAGTGATTTTGTTGCTACCCTCTTAACCTCTTTAACAATACACTCACACTCAACGTTAAAAAGTGGTGCATCATCCATAAAATTCTCTAATTTTTCATTGACACTCTCTATTTTAGTTTCTAAGACTTCTTGTTTCTTATCTAGCATAAATATAGCTTGTAACTCTTTTGATGCACTTAAAAGAGGATTATTTAATTCTTTTCTCATAGAAAAATATCCATCAACTATCTTTTCATATTGCTCCTAAGCTTTATCAGCTTATAATATCTTTAGTAGTTTTGAATAACCTCTTTCAGATAACAAATATATGTTATTTGCATTTGCATAAGATTGATTAGAGTATCCCATTTCTAAGCTAAGTGATTTTAAATAACTTGGTCGCTCTGAACGACTCACTTTTATATCTAAAATATCTATACCATCTTTAAATCTTTTTATATTATTATTTATAAGCTCATTTACATGTTTAAGTTCTCTATTATGTATCTTAGCTATATCTTTTACTAGCATTGCTTTCTTATGTTCTCCAAATCCACCCTCTATATCATGAAACTTCATTCCCTCAACTTCTAAAGTTCCAAGTACTGTTATTTCTTTATTTATATTTTCATTCATAATCTATCTCTCCTTTTCTTTTTTGAATAATTCATTTCAATTTATTTACAGTTCTGAAAAATCTATTGTTATTATTAATATCTCATAGTATCCTAACCTTAGGAGGAATTTATGGGGAATTTAATAGTTTTCTTAATAAAGCTTTGTATTTATTTTTTACTGGCATTTGCTGCCCAAAAACTCAATAAGACATATCCACTCAAAAAACATATATTTATATGGGTCTGTTTAATTATCTTAATATCATTTTTTATAGAATATATTAATAATTTTCTTGTGACTTTTATTTAGATTCTTTTTATATAATATCCTCTAATATAACCTCAACCCTTGGCTTATCACTATAATATTTACTAGCTACAACCTCAACAATCTGTGTATCATCCTTATAAGCTATCTCATTGAGTGAATCAGCTATAATCTTGACTACATTATCAATATCGGGTTTCTTGCTAGGTCTTAACACATTATTTCTTTTCTGCTCTTTAACCTTTTTACTGTTACTTTTAGCTATAGAATAATAGCATCTTAAAGTCATTTTTATATAGCCAGTAAAATGATACTTAACTTTAGATTGATATAGCCATTTTATTAGGTCCTCATAATTTTTAGTCTTATTAGGTGTATAGGTCCTTTTAGTTATAGAGTTCATTCTAGGTCTTTCTTTACCAACCGGTTCTCCATCTATTACAAGAAAAACTTTCATTTTTTCACCTTCTTAGCCTTTTTCCTACATTCCTTACAACAATAAATATCCTTAGATTTTTCATCAAGATAAAATAATTTGCCACACCAATTACATCTTCTTCTTTTCACAGAATCACTTCCCTTGATTTACTCAACTACTCTCATATTCACTTTTCCATTTTTAAAAAGTTTTATTTGATATTTTTTTCCACAATGGGGACAAGTAACTATCATTTTTTTAAACTTAGCTAATGTATAGAAATTCCTACCACATCCACCAAAACATTTACCTCCATTAAATATTTTAAATTCTCCATAGTCTCTATCTAACTCATCTGCTTCATCTCTATGTTCATTAACTATATATTTATATATCAGAGTATTCATTAAAAACACCTACCTAATCTATTTCGATTTCGACTATAGCTCTACTTAAAAGCTTCACATTATAATTTTCTTTTATATTTTCCTCATCTTTTTTAAAAGCTCTTGCTTCTTCTAAATCAGTAAATATAGAGCTGTATACGTTCCCTTTTTCCCATTCTCTTGTTGTCTGCCAAGTCGCTTTAAATTCTGTAATAACTATATTGACCACTCCTTTTTATAAGTCAAAGTAAGTCTATAACATTCTAGTTTCATTCATAAACTTACTTTGACTTTATTTTTATAAATTACTTAGTCGGAACTGCATTATCTTCTATCTCCCAAAGATGAAAGCAATTTTCATGCAAATTTATATATTCTTCTTTTGGTGGTAGTATTTGTACTATGGTCTTATTTGGTTTCATGAGTTTGTATCTAACATACTTAATTTCATTCCAATTAGGAAATCTTTTTTCATTTGATATAGTTAAATGTTCTTTGCCATTTTCTACTGAATATATAACATTACTCCCAGTATCCATGTTGTATATTTTTACATTTTTAGCCCCTAATTTTTCAAGTGATTCTTTTGCAAGAATAGACCTATCATTTTTATTCTCAACTAATAACATTTTATTCCCTCCAAATTTTATAAATAATTTTCTGCTTCCTTCTTCAACCATATTTTATGTGCTGTATCACAATCTTTACTTTCACAATCTCCTTTATCATTTATACAACTAGCACAAATCTCTTTCCCAAAACTCTTATATACTTCTCTTTCATCAAGATTCTTTGACTGACACATTTCTTTATTAGTCATATACTCACCTTCTCTGTTTGAAAGAAACTTATCTGTCTTTCATTTTCTATATCTTCATTTCTAAATCGCTTTTCTAAGTCATGTACTGTAGTTCCATCAGCTTTAAAAGGTACTGGACTATCCTTATCCAATTTAAGCATCCCCCCCACAAATCTGGATAATATCTTCTTAGCGTTCTAAGGCTTTGTAAGTTTTGTTTAGGACATAAGTAGCAACCAGTTCGCTTAAATCTATGATGAATCTCATAGTAAAAACCTTTTTCTTCTAAATACTTTAAGCAATCTTTTTCAGTCATTTTCTCATTGTAAAGTGGTGCTATAAAGTTTTTTTCTAGTCTTTTATATCTATTAGGTTCATCATAAGCAATCCCAATGTACCTCTTATGCTCTCCTAATTTATTAAAATATTTATTAGCAGGAGCAATCTTTAATCTACTATTACACCATGCCCCTAGAGTGTATGGAAAACCCCATATCTGCCCCTTACGCTTGCCTTTTTCATTTACTGTATAAAAGTATTCTTCAAAGGTTTTTTCTGCTTTAATTCTTGTTATTTTAAAGTTTATTCTTTTCTCAAAATCATCTATTATGTCATAAATTTCTTTAAATTCTAGTCCTGTGTCTATGAAAACAATCTCATTTAATGGAAGCTTTTTTTCTAATATTAGAAGGAGCATTGCAGCAGAATCTTTTCCTCCACTAAAACTTGCAATATGCTTCATAAAATCACTCCTTGCATTTTCTAAATGATTCAACCACCATTTCAGTCTCTCCACAAGTATCTTCTGTAAAATCTATTTGTCTCCCATTAAATTCTCTTATATAATCTGCTATATCATATATTCTTTGGCATTTATGTTCTATACAATAGCAAATATCTTTTATATTTATTTCGTTTGGAATTTCAACTATAACTTCATGTTCTAAAATTACTTTTTCTTCAAATTTAATTTTATATTTCTGCAATTTAATTCCACCCCTTATTTTCATTTTCAAGAGTCACAAAACACTTCAACAATAATTCATACTAAAAGACATTTTGCAACTCTCTAAACTGTTTTAATTAGATATTTTGCATATCTTTCATGTATTTACTTGTAAGTTTGCAAAGAACTTCATGCAATGCTCTTCTTGCTAATTCGAACTCTTCTTCTGTCGCTTCTTCATGTATGCTAAAATTTGTATATCCTTCTGTAAAATTAGAAAAAACTATTTTTATTACTCCATCTCCATGTGTTCCTGCATAAAGAAATTGACTTTGCTTAAATGCATGCTCTTTTTTATGTTTCAATTCTTCATATTTCTCAATTTTTTTCGTTATATTTTCTTCTGTACGCTTTAATTGTTTATACTCCTCAAGTTTTTTTATTATATCCTCTCTTTCGCACTTTAATTGTTCATATTCTTCTTCACACATTATTCTTCAACCTCCATATCAAGCCACTTTTTGCATCCATCAAAACATTTATAGCCACAATGTTCAATTTCATAAACACAATACTCGCAAATACAATCAGTACTTCCAAGAAAATCAGCCATTCCGTCCTCATCCAAACTTTTTATCATTTCAAAATTAGTCATTCTTAGCACCTTCTTTATTTTTACAATAGTTTTTTATTCCAAGATTCCAACAATCCTCACAAACGCGTATGTCTATATATCTAAGTAAGCTTGTATTACCCTGCTCTTTATTAATAAAATATTTTTGTTTCTCAACATTAATTGTCTTCTTACAAAAATCGCACTGTATGAGTTCGTTCATTACTCTTCCACCTCATTTTCAACCCATTCTCTAATTCCTGCCCTGCATTTTTTTTCGTCATCAGAAACAAACATACAATCACAAGCACAACAGTCACAAATCTCATGTTCAAACAAAAAGTCTATTAATTTATCCTTAAATCTTTTAGCATTTTCTACTTTCTCTATTTTCCCTTTAATGAATTTTTCATAACAAGTTGGGCATATGTGTTTATCCATCCCAAGTACTCCTTTGCTACAATCCTTTTTATATAGCTCAATACATTCTCCATTATATTTTTCAAATATTTGCTTACAAAAATCACATTGTATAACTTTACTCATTTTTAAATCCCCCCATATTATCGCAATTTTCACACTCTTTTAGGTTCAATCTATACTCATAAACTCTACCAGCTATAAAACTTCCTATTACTAATATCGCACTAGCTAAGACATTCATTCTCAAGACTCTCCTTACGTTCTAAGAACTCTTTTCTAATTTCCTCTAAATTCTCATATTCATTACCAACTACTTTGTAATCTCTACTATGATATATTTCTGTTTTATCTATAATCTCTATCCATTCTCCTTCAAACTTCTTTAAATAATGCCATTCCAAGTATATTTTAATACTGTCAACATCCCTTTTTACAACTCCATATTGGCTTGTGTCATGGAAATTATCATATCCTTTCAATATATCCCCTTCACAAATTTCTTGATTGTTTCTAGCCCATTCTCCAGAGCATACCCCAACATTAGATACTCTTTGCCATTCACAATTCTCTTTTAGCATAAATAAACAATCTACTGCATCACTCCACTTTATAGTATTTGAATAAATCCATTTCTCATTTTCAAAATCATAACCTCTGTATTTAATTAGACTCATTTAATCATCCCCTCATATTCATACCTACTCAATATTTTTATAGCTATATCAATAGCTTTATTTACAGAACACTTTTTTCTTATTTAATATCTTTTCAGCTAATTTAATTACTTGCTCCACATTTGCTAATACCATTTACGACCCCTTCTTTAGTAAGAATATTTCTATATTGTTGTATTCTTCTACTCACTTGAACTTGGGAAATACCAAGTATACTTCCTAATTCCAATTGTGAATATCCTGCTATATACATACTGATTATAAATTTTAAATCTTTAATATTAGATGTTTCAGCTTTTTTTAAATAGTAATTTAAATCAAATCCTATGTTTTTGTCTTTTATTGCAATGTTATCTTTTAATGTTATGTCATTATTATCACTGCTCTCATATATAGTTTGTTCTAAGCTAACAATGTTTTCTTTATAATGCTTTCTGGCATATCTACTTGCAAACTTATACAAACTATTATGTATACATTTACATGCTATTGTTGTAAATTTCCCTTTTTCTGAATCATAAACTTTAGCTGCTTCAAAAATCCCAATACATCCTTCTTGAAATAAATCTTCTCTCAAATATGGATATTTCAATAAGAATCTTTTAAAATTTCTATTTATATAATAATGTACAAGATTTATATTTTCTTCAACTAATCTATTTATTTCTTCTTTACTATTCAAATTAATTTACCCCCTTAACATCCTCTAGCTTCCATATTTTTTTATAAATTTTATTATTTTTTAACAAAAGAGTTATATAACTTTGAGCTGTATTTAAATACACAGAAGCTTCTTTTCTACTCTTAAATGTTTTTACTTCTCCAGTTTTCATGTTTTTAAGTTTTATGCCTTTACGTTTTGACTTATTTTCAACTTCATCTATTCTAATTTGCATGTTTTGAGCTAAATTATCTATAAACATATCCTCTAAATCATATATTTTATTCAAGTTTTCTCCTGCATCCATCCAAACTTTAGCCATGTTAAATCTCTCCCTTATTTTAAAATACCTAAAATTTTATATCTCATTGATTTTGCTACACCTGCTGATAAATGCAATATCTTAAGCCACAACATTTCTCTTTGTAGATACTCCCATCCAGATACTATTTCAAAAGTCCCTTCATATTTTACTCGCTCAAACGGATTGTCTATTTCTGCACTCTCGAACGTTACTTCTTCAGTTCTTGTATCATTTATCTCAAAACTTCCCTTATCGCATTCCAAGAAAGCTTTCTCGCATTCATATTTCACTTTTAGACCTCCAATATTTTTTAACCTCTAGGAAGTAATATTGTATAATTACTCCCTAGACTATTTAACTTAATTAAAAAGGTATATCGTCATCATCTATTGCTTGAAAACCTTGAGGGTCTAATCCTGGTGGTACATATTCTTGTTTAGCATTATTATCATTTTTACTAGAAAGTAGTTCTAAAGCATTTACATTAACCTTAGTAATAGATTTCCAGCAACCATTTTCATCTTTGTAATTATCTATATTTAACTCTCCAACAGCATAGACAGGCTTACCTTTAACAAGATATTGCACTAGATTCTCTACATGTTTTCCTAATTGCTCACATTGAATAAAATCAGTTATTTTATTTCCATTTTTATCTTTAAACCTTCTATCTACTGCCATTGAAAAGCTTATTTTTGGAGTACCCGAATTTGGAAGGTACTTCAATTCTGCATCTGCAACTAATCTTCCAACTAAAGTTATTGTATTCATTTAACTAAACCCCCTTTTTATTTTTCTTTCTGTTCTTCTGTGTACTCAACAAAATAAGTATAAGTTGTCTTACTATTTTGTTTCTCCTTACCTATTCTTACTGTATATCCAGCCTTACCAAGTAATTTCAATAATTCTAATCTATCTTGAATATCTAAACTCCCACATTTCTGTGCATATATTCTTGCCATTTTATACCTCCCCTTTCTAGGAAGTGATAATATAGTATTTACTTCCTAGAAGTTTAATTTTATTTAAATTTTTCCTTCTGACTTTTCTTAATAATGTCGTCTAGCTCATCACTTGTATACTTAGTAAATGTTTCATCAAAATTATGAAAGTTAGTTTTTTTAATTTTACTAGGAGCATTAACAACCTTATTACTAGACTGTTTCTTTTCCTGTTTACTCTTTTTCTTCCTCTCAAATTCATTTTGATACTCTGTAAGTTCTAAACTAGTTTTTACACCTGCTTCTATCCAGTTATTTAATATTGTTTTGATATACTTATAATTCTTAACTCCACTGCCTACAGCTTCATCAACAGCTCTTATGATAACCTCAGCTTCCATTCCGTCATCTAAATAACTTGTTAGTTCTATGAAATTATTAGGTGTAATTAAACCTATATAAGTTTCATAGTATTTTTTTATCTTTATGTAAGTATCCTGTTGTGAGTTAGGAAGCTTATCAATAGTAGTAGTAATATTACTTAGTTTAAGTTCATTATTTAGTAGTGACGGGTTTTCCGTATATCGGATTTCCCGTATATCGGGTTTTCCGGTTTCCGGAGAATCAGTTTTTCGAGATTTTAATTCTTGTGGGTGCTCAAGTGGTATTTCATAAACTTCATAATCATGCCCACCTAGCATTTCATTAGTTTCATTATTTCTACAAGCTGTTCTTGTAATATATCCAGCCTTTATAAGTTCTCTTAGAATGTTAGCTGTTGAATCTCTCCCATTTTTACTCCTGTTTTTTAAATCAGCTATATAAATCTTCCAATCGTCAGGCTTACTTATTAAGTATGTGTGCAATCCTTTTGCTTGCCAACTTAACTTTTCATCTTCCAAACAAGTTTTATTAAGTATTACGTATGGATTATCTTTATCCTTACTCACTCTTATAATTCCCACAATATCACCTACCTTTATTGCTTCTTATTTTCATAAGCATTGCATATTGAGTCATATTCTTCTTTAGTTAAATCCCTTATTTCCTTTCCATATCGTTTAAATACTTTATCCTTTAACTCATCTTTGCCAACACCTGCGCTATTAGCTATTGCATATACTCTGCTTAATTGTTTATCTGTCAAAGTTTTATTATTAGTACTTTTATTTTCTTGAGCATTCTTATTATAATTATTCTTAGCTGTTTCTTTTCCACTTACTGCGTCAAAACTATCATTCTCAGTTATGTTAAGTAACTGAATGTATAAATATCTAGTCTGATAGGTTTCTATCCCTCCTAGTGCTTGTAATTCATTAGAACCTTTAAGTTGCAAGTCCCTCATTGGAGAAGTGAATACAATCTGTTCTGTTGGGTTTTCTCCATTGATTAGTGTTAATGTAGCATAGTCATTTGTAAAGGTTATTATAGGGCATAATTTAACTTCTTCAAGTAGTTCAGTTGCTTGTGGTAAAAAGTCTGCTAACTCAAAATATTTAAAGTTAGAGTACTTATTCTCTCCGCTTTTCTTTAAATTCAATTTACTTAATTTGACTCTAACATCCATTAATTTAATGTAAATATTATTCACTTCCAACAAGTTCACCCTCCATTTCCCTTATATTTCTTTTTAAAACTCCTTCCCATCCATCTATATAATCTCCATATAATCCATCTGATTTTTGTTCTTCTAAATCTTTTTTAAACTGCTCTATTGTCCAATTTTCTTTATGCCTTTTTATACAATATTCTAATCCTGCAATACTTCCTAAAGCTTGCTCTGCTTCTATTCATTCAAATCTAGTAAACTTTAATATAAATAATCTATCTTCTAAATCCTTAATTATTTCATTTCTTGTTTTCATTTCTTCCTCCTTGTGCTATAATATAGCTACATAAATTTGATTTACCTTTTGATTAGAGCCAGTCGTAATGGCTCTTTTCTATATCTGAACATCTATAGGTCTATCTCTTTCAATCTCTTCTAAAAACAATTCAAATCTCTTGTAATCCTCGCTTTCCTTATGTTCTTTTGTTTCAATCTCTGTATTTATACCGCCTAGAATATTTTCAACAGCATACTTTACTCTTTGCCATGCAACTATTTCTCTTAGATAATCTCTCATGTGCATATCATCTATTAAATCTCTATCCTTATTTCTAAGTTCCTCATAAAGCTCATTATTTTTGCTTATCTCTAATTCAGCTAAATCTAATTGGTTTTGCACCATTTTTTTTACTTTTTTTAAACTTTCCATAACAAAGCCTCCTAGTTTAAATTTTCAACTTCATAATCATTATCTTTAATATCTTCTGTTGTTAATGCTTGATACTCCATGCAACCTCTTTCTTTGTCATAGTATGCTAAATTTAACTCATTTTCTGTTGCTACTACTACAATGCAGTTAATTTCAAACTTAAATCTTTTACAATTTACTTTTACTGCATTCCCTACTTTAATTGTTTGTAAATCAAATTTTTTTGCTAATCCAACCATTATTCAACCTCCTTATTTTCTATTTCTTTTATGTAATCCCAAAGTATGTGTAATATAAGCGAATTCATGGAACTACCTTCTATTGATGCTCTATCTTTCATTTTTTCAAGCAATGGTGCTGGTAATCTAAATGTAAATCTAACTCTTTCATTTGTCATATATTTGACGTCAACTCCCTTCTTGTTTTAATAATACCACGTCATATATTTGACGTCAAGCATTTTTGTTGACTTTTCTTTTATATTATTTTATTATTAAAGTGTCATAAAGACGTCAAATTTAATGTAAGGAATGATAAAATATGTCTAATAAAGATATTTATACTCGTGAAGAAGATAAGAGATTTACACTAAGGATTAATAAACTTCTTTTTGAGAAAATTGAACAACTTGCACAAAAAGATAAACGTTCTATAGGTAGAGAAATTGAATTTATTCTTGAGAAATATTTTGAAGATAATCCTTTAGAATAAAAACTATCATATCTTTTAATGTATATCCTTTAACTTTTGCCTGTTTTAGAAGCTTGTCTTTAAGTTCTCTAGGCAGGCGTATTGTTGTTTGTTCTATTTGCATCTAATCACCTTTCTCTTTAATTACTTATAGATTAAACTCATTTTATTTTTAAATATGCTGGTAAATACAAGTTAACTAAATCTATATCTCTTGTTAATGCACTTCTTTTAACTTTCTTATCTCTATTAAACTTCTTGTTACTTTTCTGCTCATCATAGTATGTAATCTTATACAACTCTTTGTTTTTCTCTACCTTATAAACTTTGTTTTTATAGATTATTTTCATGATGTTATCCCCTCGTTGTATTTTCTAAGACCGTCAAAACTTGCTTTCTTATTATATTGCTTACAGAACTGTACATAAGCTATTAGCACCTTTACACTCAACTAAATCACCCCCTTTCTCTTTTTTAATACATCTTTATCTTTCATTGCATTTTTCATAATAAATTCTTCGAATGATATTCTATCAATCATGTATTTTCTTCCCATTTTAAAAACAATAAAATCCTTTGTTTTCATAGTTTCTCTTGCCATATTTCTAGCTGTTACATCAGATACTTTTAAGTAATCACAAAATTCTTCTATAGTCATTAACTCCATTCTTTTAATTCCTTCTCTATCTAAAAACATCTTGATGATGTCTGTTGTATCATCTCTTCGCATTAGCTCTTGCACTAAGTCTTTTGTATCTATGAATTGTAATGCTACATTCATTTTCAAGCCTCCTTTATATAATTTGAATATTCTGTATTTAGTTTTCAAGGTGCTGTCATGATTTAACCTAATTCTTGCTTAAATCTGATATTCCATATTTTAGAGCCATATCTTTTATAATAGATACGTAACCCTCTATGAGTTTTTTATCATCTTGTATTACATCTAAATTATTCACTTTCTCTCTTTTAGATTCAGATACCCCTTCTTCTGCCATCTTTCTTCTTTTATTGATTAATCTTCTATGCAAATCAACTCCAAATCTCTTATTTAATAATTCATAACTTTCTGTTCTAAGCATATTTATATGTTCAAAACCACCTTGTTTTTTTGCTATTCTTGCGATTAGTTGATGTGTATCTGTTCTCCAACTAGTTGAGTCTAATGAAACTACATCTTTTATACTTTGTATTTCTTGTTTAGTTTCTGTTATCTCTTGTTTTATTTGCTTTTGCTCTATTTCTTGTTTTGCTACAGTATCAAATATTTGTTTAAACATTTGTAATTCCGGACTTAATTGATTTGTAATTAAGGTATCTTTCTTTTTGTTAAAGTAAGACTCTTCTAAGTTATCAAACTGCTCCCAAGCTTTGTCAGTATCCAATATTTTGCAGTGTCTGTTTGCTCCTCTTTCAGTCCAAAGGTATAATTGACTAGAATGTTTTGAAACCAACTGACTATTAGTAGGTTGGTTCTTAAATTCTTTCAAATAATCGCCTTGTAATAAAAAATAGTGTACATTCTCTTTGAATCTCTCTTTGTTTCTATTGAAGTTAGTTTGTATATTGTTTACATCGGTTTCATAAACATCTGCTAATTGCTGTGTAGTTAAAACTCTTTCGTTATTTCTTTCTATTACTTGTAAGTTATTCATATTTTTCAACTCCTTTTTCTCTTAATGTACTTTTAGTACAGTTACTTTTCAAAAAAATATATTCTATTGAAGTATTGAAATAAGCTGCTATTTTTACAGCTGTATTTAGAGACGGTACTCTTTCGCCATTCTCTAAGAAAGCTATATACCTACTTGTAAGTCCTAATTCAGCTCCCAATTGATTCCTGCTTAATCCTTTTTGTATTCTAAAATCTTTTAGTTTATTCATTTTTTCACCTTCTTTTATTTTTTCTTATGTACTAATAGTACAGTACTATTAGTACATTGTCAATAGCTTTTTTAAAAAAAATGAGCTATAATTGTTAATTAAGAACTAATAGTTCAATATAAATATAAAAGGTGGCTAAATAACATGATTGGATATAGAATAAAAGAATTAAGAAAAGAAAAAGATATTACTCAAAAAGAACTTGCAACTTTTTTAGGGCTTACACCTAAGATGATTTCTTTTTACGAGAAAGAAGAAAGATTTCCTCCTCATGATATAATTTTAAAACTATCAGATTTTTTTGATGTATCTACAGATTACTTACTTGGAAAGGTCAATGTAAAAAATGTAGACAATCTTAGTGAATTGGAACTAATTGAAAATCTAAATTTTTCTGGTGACATAAAAGAAGCTTTAAAAATGATTAGTGAGCTAAGTCCTGCATCACAAGAAAAAATGTTCAAAATAGCAAAAGTTTTCCTTGAAGAAGAAATTAATGAGAAAAAATAAGAAAGAGGAGAAAATCACTCCCTTTCTTTTTTATTTTCTTGTTTACAATATTCTTTTAGCAACTCTATGTATTTTTCAAATTTCTCATCACTAATTGTTTTTATTTCGTTTAATGCATCCCCTGTATCGATTAGTATTCTTTTTGATTTTTCCACATACTTTCCCCCTATCGCAAGAACTTACGTTCTTATTTTTAGTTAAAATTTCCCAACAAATTTTAATAAAATCATATGATTATGTATTTTCATTTCTAGAAATGTTTTTAGACTATTCAGAATTGTCTTTGATAATTATCTTACTTACATAATAATACTTTTGATTTGTTAATGCAATAAAAAAACCGTAATTGTAATAAAAAAATCGAATTTTGTAGAGACTTGGAAGTTTTTTCCATTTTGTATGTATTAATAATCGTGTTTTTTATTATATTTTTTTATATTTCCTTATTTATATAATTTTTTTTATAATGTATTATTATTTTATATTTTTTATTAAAAGTATATGTCGATTTAAAATATTATTCTATAGTATTGTTTTTTATTAATTTCATGTTTAAATTTATATTTTAATTTACCTTCCTCTATTTACACGTATCTAAATACGTGTTATAATATGATTGTAAGGAGGGAGTATGAAATCTTATTCTTCAAGAGAAATTTTAAAAATACTCAATGCAGATGGATGGTATGAAGTAAATTGTGTTGGTGGTCACCAACACAATTTAAACAAGCAGGGATTAATATTAGTTAATCCCTCTCTCCTTACAAAAACTTTAAGGAGTTGATAAAATGAAAAAAGATATATATGTATATCCAGCTATATTTAGCTATGATGAAGATGGTATTTCTGTAGAATTTCCCGATTTACCAGGTTGTTTTACATGTGGAGATACAACAGAAGAAGCCTTAAAAATGGCTAAAGAAGCTCTAGGACTACATCTGTATGGTATGGA
Source organism: Clostridioides sp. ZZV14-6009 (assembly GCF_020658095.1). Taxonomy (NCBI): domain Bacteria; kingdom Bacillati; phylum Bacillota; class Clostridia; order Peptostreptococcales; family Peptostreptococcaceae; genus Clostridioides; species Clostridioides sp. ZZV14-6009. Next base: position 65,467 of record NZ_JAGWDG010000015.1, on the reverse strand, counting down.
AGAAGATAACGATACAATACCAAGTGCAACAACTATAGATAAATTAAACTTAGAGAAAAATCAAATACCTACTTTGATAGAAATATATATGCCGATTCACAGAAAAGCTATAGAAAATTACTCTGTTAAAAAGACTCTTACTATTCCGCAATGGCTTAACAGAGAAGCTGAGAAACATAAGGTTAATTTTTCTCAAATACTTCAAGAAGCTTTGAAAAAACATCTTAATATTCATTAGATATAATTAGAGCAGTATAACTGCTCTTTTATATAAAAACTTATAAAGGGAGTGTACATATGAACATCAAATCAGCTTTTATAAGAAAAAGAGGGGGGAAATTCTATGTATATGTGGAGTACATAGAAGAAACAACTGGTAAGATAAAACAAAAAAGTTATGGAAGCTATGAAAAGAAAAAGGATGCTGAAAAACATTTAATTGAAATAAAGTCAACTATAAACAATAATAAGTTTATTGCTCCAAGCAAGACAACTCTTGTAGAGAGGTGTTATAAATACATAATGTCAAATGAAAAAAAATGGTCTCCTTATACAACTGTAAATAGAAAATCGTGGGTTAAAAATTATATAGAGCCTTTTTTTAAAGATACAATCTTGATAGATGTAAACCCTAGCCTTCTTCAAATCTTTATAAATAAAAATTTTGACGGTTCTGCCTCAACAACCGCAAAAGTTAGATATAATTTTCTATCTTCTGTTTTAAAAGAGTCTTATAGACTAAAAGAAATATCTGAAAATCCTTGCGATTTTGTAAAATTACCAGCTCAAAACGTTACATCTGAAATTGAAATATATAATAGAGAAGAAACACTGTTGTTAATAGAGAAGTTGAAAGATAGTTTGATAGAGATACCCATTCTCTTAATGTTGCTGTTAGGTTTAAGAATCGGAGAGGTAGCTGGTCTTAGATGGTCTGATGTTGATTTAGATAATAGTATAATAAATATTAATCAAATTCTCATATATGCAAATAGTAAAATAACTTTTAAAGAACCAAAAACTGCAAAATCAAAAAGAACTTTATCAGCTCCAAAGGAATTAATTGAAAAATTAAAAATAGAAAAATTAAAACAGAACAAAATGAAATTGCAAGGCACACTTGAAAATGAAAATAATTTAGTGTGTTTAAATACAAATTTAAATCCATGGATACCAGCAACATTAAGTAAAACTTTTCATAACTTTATTAAAAGAAATAATTTAAGAAATATTAGAGTACATGATTTGAGACATACAAATGCAAGTTTGCTTTTGTTGGGGGGTACTAACATGAAAGTGGTTTCTGAAAGATTAGGTCATACAGATATAAAAATAACTATGAATAGATATTCTCATGTTTTAGAGGAAATGGACAAAGAAGCTTCTGATAATCTAAGTAAACTTCTATTTAAATAATGAAAACTGACTGTCAGTTAAATGTCAGTTAAACCTAAAAAAATAGGTTTTGTCAGTTAAATGTCAGTCAGTTATTTTATAATAACTTATTTTAAATATCGCTAAAACTGCACGTTTTAACACTTATTTATGTTTGTTTATACGTATTTATTATTCCTTATTAAAGTAATATCCTGCTCCTCTTATTGTTATGATTTTTTGAGGATTTTTGTAATCTTTCTCTATTTTCTTTCTCAGTCCATTTACTGCAACTACTACACTATAATTATCCTCTAGATAATCATTTAACCATACATGTTCATATATCTCTTTAGTAGTTAAGGTCTTTTCCGGATTCTCTATAAAATAGTTCAACAACTTATTTTCTGTTGGAGTTAATTTTATTATTTTATCTTCTAATTTTATTACTCCACTTGTTCTATTGTATTCTTCTAATCTTGTATTACTTTCATTGTTATTTATGTATGAATTTACTCTTCTTAAAATTGCTTTTACCTTTGCATATAGTATTTCTAAATTTAAAGGTTTAATTAAATAATCATCACCACCAGAATTTAAAGCATTTAAAATACTTTGGTCTTCATTTATATAAGTCATATAAACAATCGGGCACGTAGTTACATTTCTAATCTTTTTGCATAAAGTCCATCCATCACCATCAGTTAAGATTATTTCTAAAAATATCAAATCGTATTTATTGCTAAATATTTTTCCAATAGCTTCTTCACAGTTATACGCCAAATCTACATTTATTCCTTTTTGCTCCAAGAAATTTTTTAATTCCTGGCAATTATTCTTGTCTCCATCTATTATTAATATCTTAGTTTGCATTATAATCACTCCTAAATATCATTATTCTTTTATATTAAATAACCATTTATTATAAAAAACATAAACTTAATTTTATTGTAAAAACAGTTCCTTTTCCCAACTCTGAATCTACAAAAATCTCTCCATCATGTTCTCTTATAATGGATTTAACAATATATAATCCTAAACCTTGGCCTTTTGAAGTACTATTGTCCCTTTCTGTAAAGAATCGGTCAAATATCTTTGGTATATTTTCTGCTGGTATCCCTTTGCCATTATCAGAAATTTTAATAATTGCAAATCCATCTTCTTTATTCACTGACAAAATTATTTTCCCATCAAATGGAGTAAAGCTTAAAGCATTGTAAATTAAATTTTCAAATGCTCTAGCCAATCTTTCTTTATTTACTTTTGCATATATTTTTTTATCTAATATATAAACTTCAAAATTTACACCACATGCTTGTGTATCTGGTAAATTATTTTCATATACCTCCTTAATAAAGTCATTTAGGCATATTTTTTCACTAAGGCCAATTTTTTTGTCTTGTGATGTAAATTCTTGTAAACTACGTACTCTATTTTGCACTTCATTTGATTTTTGGTTTATGGCATAAAGATAGGTTTTTGTCTCTTCATCTACATGAATATTCCCAACCTTTATTAAATCTATAAATGCCTGTATAGCTGAAACAGGTGCCTTTAAATCATGTGCTACGTCTGCCAAGAATTTTTTACGTTCATTTAATAGTGTTGTAAGTTCATTAGTTCTTACTTCAACTTCATGCTCAAGATTTTGTGTGAGTTTTTCATTTTCTTTTATTATTATTCTATTTCTATTTATCATCATAATAGAAAATAAAATAACTATTAAAAACCCACAGTATTCTGTTTGCCATCCTGTAAATATAGGTTCAAACCTATTACTAGTCACTACATCAAATAATATACTGACACCAAACACTATGTCTGCTGAAACTAAAATATAGGAGCTTAATTGCTCAGAGTATGTTTTTTTATAAATTGAAACTATTGAAGACATCAATATATAAATAAATACAACGTATTTATATATGTCTATTAATTTTCCATAGATATTAACAAAGTATATATCATATGGAAGAAGAATAACTGGTATCACAATGGATATGATACACATAGTAATTCCTAATGGTAAAATTAAAAATCTATATACTTTATTTCTCTCAATTTTGGATATGTTTCCATTTATACAAATAATACATAAAACTGCTATAAAATATGATGAATCTTCAACTGCATATGTAAAATTCACTAAAGGAAACCCCATTAAATGTATAAAAGGGTATGACACATGTATAGCAAAAAAAATACACATACATCCAAAGTATAAATATAGCTTGCTTTGTTTTGAAAGTGCCCAAACAGCTAGAGAAAATATAGCTATTGCAATAGTTGTAAAACAAATGATACTATAAAAAAGTAATCTATAAAATATCATATTACTTACATCTTTTGTTTTTCCTAATGCAGGTGGATAATACAAACCGCTATAATAATGTGAGAAATTGGACACATTGATTATAATTTCTGTATCTTTCTTTGCAACAAAACTTACTACTGTATTTTTAATTTTAGGTCTATATCTTTCTGTACCTATATCTCCCAATTTAGAGACCATCTCACCATTTATCCAAACTTCACTTGAACAAAAAATTTCTGGAAGTTCTAGGCTTAGTACTTTGTCTTTACCTTCATTTTTTATCCTCATGCGATAAGTTGCATTTCCATATGGCGACTGTTTTTCTTTTCTCATAGAAAAATCTGGATATTGTCCTATAAAAATGTATTCTGGTTTTATGTGTTTCTCTATAAAATCTTTTGGCTTAAATATCTTATGGTTGTAAAATTCCCAATCATCTATTAAAAAAACAAGTTTATTTTTAGAAAAGGTATCCTCATCTATAGTTAAAATTCCATCACTCGCTCTAATAGACTTATATGTATATTTATTATCATATTTATACAGAAAATTTAATCCTGTTATTGCCAACAGAGAGACTATCAATACAATGAGAGTTCCTTTTAATACATTAGACTTTTTCATTGCATTAACCACATCTCTTTCTTTTGTAGTAATATTAAATGATAAAACAAGAATTATTTATTGCTTACATTATCTTGCTTATGGTACAAACTTATATCCTTTTCCCCATACGGTTTGAATATATTGATGCTCTCTGCTTAAAGAATTAATTTTTTTCCTCATCTGTGCAATATGAACTTGTACAGTATGTTGGTCTCCAACATCAGGCATTTTCCAAACTTGATTATATATCTCTATTTTTGAAAATACTTGTTCTTTATTTTCAGCTAAAAATAATAGTATTTCAAACTCCATGGTGGTTAAGTCAATACTCTTTTCATCAAATGTTACTTTTCTTGAATTTACATTTATTACTAAAGATGAAAACTTTAATACATTAGGAACTGATGTAATGTTTTTATATTGCCTCATTCGAGCATAGATTCTAAGTTCAAGTTCTTTTAAGCTATACGGTTTTGTTATGTAATCGTCTCCTCCAGATAAAAAACCTTGAACTCTTTCCTCTTCATGTTCATAATTAGATAAAAATATTATAGGTATGTTAACCTTTTCTTTTATAGCATTACATATTTTATATCCATCTAAATCTGGTAATGCAATATCTAGTATTATACAGTCTAAAACTATATTGTCTACTATCTTCATTGCACTTTTGGCAGTCTCTGCTGTGTATACATTAAAACCTATGTTAGAAAAGTAAATTTGATTTATGTTTAAAATATCAACATCATCATCTACAACCAATAAGTTATACATTACACCACTCCATTCAAAAATATTTTAATCATAATCTAAAGTTATAAGTATTACAAATTATAATGTTTTACCTTTTATCTAACTAATATTATTATTTTATAATATCTTTACAAACTAGACTATAAAACTTAAGTATTTTTGAATAATTCTTGAACATTGTCTTAAATATTAAGCATTCATTATTAAATACTAATCAAAGTCTCCGATTGTTGGAAAATGGAACTTAAAGTCATTATATATCATCAAGATAAGATATTTATAGAAACTTGTCCATTAGCCAGCTTGAGTATTGATTTATACGGTTTATATGGTTATAATATAAAATAAATTGTATTATTTTAGTAAATATATTGTTATAAAAAAATTATATTATGTATTTTAATTAATTATAAAGTTTTTATCATTTCATTATAATTGCATTATATTTTTTTAAAAATATCCCTTTTCCAACAAAGGGCTACTTTGGCTAAATATAGCCATTTATACATATAAGTAAAGTTATTAATACTTATCATTTTCAAATTTTATATCAATTATGTTAAATTTAAAACAAAAAAAGCTATGCAATATAAAATTATATTCATAGCCGGTTGCACCACTAACTCCATATACCTCTAGATGCCCAATAATAAGGTATACTTCTCAGTTTCTAAAATATTTTCATTAAACGTGTTTAAATTGTCCTGATAAATTTCCTTTCTATTCTAACATTGTAATATTATCTTGTCAATATTTACATATTTTTTAAATATAATGTACTAACTGTATATATTTTTTACTTAAAAATGTTTATATTTCTATCATCAATAATAGACAATACCCTGCAAGTTATAGTAGCATTTTTATAAGCTCACTTTGCAGGGTATCATATATTTTTTATGTTAAATTTTTATCTTAATGATTAACTTTATCTTATTGATTAACTTTAATGAATCCTTTTTCTGAGACAAGTGCTTGTCCTTCATCACTCAATATATAATCTATCAAAGCTTTACCTTTTTCTGATAAGTTATCTTCTTTATTAACTAATATAAATGGTCTTGATATTGGATATTTATTAGCTATTACATTAGCATCAGTTGCATCAACATCATTTACTTTTAAACTATTTACTTTCTCATCAACATATCCAAATGATATATATCCTATAGCATTTTTATTTCCTTCAACTGTAGTTTTTATATTTCCTGAACCATCACTTATTTGTGCATCTTTAGTTAATTCTTCTGACTTGAATCCTACAATTTCTTGGAATCCATCTCTAGTTCCTGAACCTTCTTCTCTTGATACTATTACTATTGGTGCATCATTTCCGTTAACTTCTTTCCAGTTAGTTATCTTTCCTGTGTATATACCTTTTATTTGGTCCATTGTAAGATTTTTTACTGGGTTGTCCTTATTAGTTATTAATGCTATCCCATCTATTGCTATCTTAGTTTCCTTTAATCCAGCACTTTTTTCTTCATCCTTTAAATCTCTTGAACTCATACCTATTTCAGATGTTCCTTCTATTGCATTTTTTATACCTCCAGAAGAACCAATTTGTTGTACTTCTACACTAACACCTTGATTTTTTTCCTGAAACTTCTCTCCGATAGTTTCCATAAGAGGACCTATTGAAGTTGAACCTGAAACAGAAACTTTACTTGAGTCTCCTGAACCTCCAGAGTCAGAACCACATCCCACTGCTAAGACTCCAACCAATATTGTACTAGCTAAAAGAACTCCTATTTTCTTTTTGAACATTTTACTTACCCCCGCTTATATTTTAATTTTTTTGTTTTCATATTTGCTATATTTTAATAATACATATTTTTTGTTAAGTGAATATTAGAGCGAGGTTAAGTAAATGTAAATATTGTTAAATGCATGTAAAGATTTAATTTTATATAGTATATTTAAAATTAGATTAATTTTTTTAAGTAATCTTCAATCAATACTAGTATAATACATCGTATAATATTCTCATATTTTTTTATCTAATCTATTAATTTATCATATTTTATAATTCTTTTTCTAGTTTATTAACTAAACTGGCAAACACATTTAAAGCTTCTTCTATAGATTGTTTTTTCGTCATGTCTACACCAGCAGATTTCAATTGTTCTAAAGGATACTCTGACCCTCCACTTTTTAAGAAGTTTATATATCTATCTACAGCAGTACTATCTTCCGAAAGTATCTGTTGACTTAACGCACTTGCAGCAGAAAATCCTGTAGCATACTTATACACATAGAAATTTGAATAAAAATGTGGAATTCTTGCCCACTCTATCCCTATTTGCTCATCTACTATTGCAGATTTTCCATAATACTTCTCATTTAATTTATAGTATATATCAGTAAATTCATCAGCAGTAAGAGGCTCTCCACTTTCTACTCTTTCATGTACAATTTTTTCAAATTCAGCAAACATAGTTTGTCTATGAACTGTAGTCCTAAATTGCTCTAAATAATAATTTAATAGATATATAGTTTCATCTTTAGACTTGGAATTTTCTAATAAATAATTTATAAGAAGTAATTCATTTAATGTAGATGCAACTTCTGCAACAAATATTTTATAATCTGAATATAAAAATGGCTGACTTGTTCTCGAATAATGGCTATGAACAGAGTGACCTAATTCATGAATTAATGTAAATAGAGAATTAAGGTCATTTTTATAACTCATTAGTATATAAGGATGCGAATCATAGCTTCCCCAAGAGTAAGCTCCTCCTTTTTTACCTTCATTATCATATACATCAATCCAACCTTCTTCAAATGCATTTTTTATAACTTTTAAGTATTCTTCGCCTAGAGGATTAAGTGCTTCTAATATAATACTCTGCGCTTTCTCATAAGGTATATCCATATCAAATTTATCAGTTAGAGGAACATATAAGTCATACATGTGTATTTCATTTAATCCTAAGAACTTCTTTTTAAGTTCAACATACTTATTCAAAATAGGAAGACTTTCATCTATTGCTGATATAAGGTTATTATAAACATCTAAGCTTACATCATCTGAAAATAGAGATGCTTCTATTGCTGAATTATATTTTCTAGTTTTTGCATAAAATATCTCTGACTTTATTCCACCATAAAGTGTTGAAGCAAATGTGTTTTTATATTTTCCATAAGTAGAAAATTCTCCTTCAAAGGCTTCTTTCCTAACTCTTCCATTTTTACTTTTTATAAATAAAGAATAGTTTGAATGAGAAAGTTTAACCTTATTACCTTTTTCATCTTCTATCTCAGGAAATTCCATATCTGCATATGCTAACATATCATATACACTTTCTGGAACTGTTGATAATTCAGATGTAGCTGCAAGTATTTCCTCTTCTCTTTCACTCAAAGTATGAGGTTTATCTCTCAATATATCTTTTATATATTTGGTATAAAATGATAACTTCTCATCCTTTAAATATTCATTTAATCTGTCTTCTTCTATAGACAGTATTTCTGGAACTATATAAGAAGTAGCCACTCCTAAATCAGTTGATAGCATTTCTGTCTTAGTGGCTCTTCCTTGATTATCATTGATTCTAGTATCTTCATGTTGTTTCATGTGAGTATATACATATAGATTTTGGATGATTCTAGATGCATTTTCAGAGATACTTAATACTTTGTATAAATTTTCTTTACTCTCAGAAAGTTTACCTTTGTATTCTTTTACTTCTTGAATAAGATTTTTTACTTTACTTATGTCTTTTTCAATGTCTTCTTTAGTAGAGTACATCTTATCTATTTTCCATTTGTATTTTTCTTCTATTGTACTTCTATCAGTTCCCATATTATACACCTCTATTTTAATTCATTTTTATATTTTATTTGCTTTACAAAATATATTGTATATATTTTAGTCCAAATAATCTACATTTATTACTCCTTCTATCATATTTATTTCTTTCATAACATCATGTAAGTGTATTCTCTTATCATAAGATATAAAAAAGTTAACTTTCCAATATTCTTCGCTACGACATTCTATTTCCATATTCCTTACAATAAGTTGATTTTTTTCAAATTTATCATATAAAAAAGGTATTGAATCTAAATTATTTATTTTTAATATCAATACATTTTTTTCTTGGCTAAATAGAAACGTATTTAGTATCCTAAGCACAAATAATGCTATCATTACAAACAACCATCCCAAAATTGCTAGCTCATAATAACCATAACCAACTGCTATACCAATACATGCAGTTGCCCACATACCTGCGGCTGTAGTAAGCCCCTTCACTCCACCTTTGTTCTTTAGAATTGCTCCTGCACCTAAAAAACCAATTCCTGACAGTACTTGAGCAGGCATTCTTGCTGGGTCAGCATTTGTATATAAACTATAGTCAGACAATAACTGGATTGAAGTTATTGAAGTAATACAAGAACCTATTGCTATTAATATATGTGTTCTAAATCCTGCAAACTGCCTTATCTTTTCTCTCTCTAGCCCTATTATGCCTCCTATAACTAATGCTAATAATAATCTTATTGCTATCTCCTTAGTTCCTATATCGCCCATAATATAAAACCTCCCGACCCAATTATAATTTATATCATATAAATAACTTCCACATCACACATCATATCATACAGATAATTTCTATATCAGAGATAATATCTTATATCTTAATATTATTATTAAGATATGAGAAATAGTAATATCTGTTAATTTTTAATACAAAAAAACCCACAACCGTGGGCTATTTGCTTAAGTACATGTATTTATTTATTAATATATCTATTTTCTTACTTGATTCTACGAGCTCTTCTTGAAATATTTCTGGATATTCTATGTATGTATTTATCTCTTCCCTAACTGCTTCAATTTCATTTTTTAACGTTTCTAATTCATTGTTCGCCATAATAATCACCACTATTACAAATTTGTATATTTTTATATACATTTTATCAAACAATATTATATTTTGTCAATATTATGTCAATAAAACTTACTATAAAAATGCTTTAATTTGGGTACTGTATACCTAGATACTAATCCTACAAACATACCCGTTACTAATGATGCCATTAACATAAATGGCAAGTATCCTATAGCAAGTATATTTTCTATTATTAAACTTGCAACTATTAATTGACCTATATTATGCCCTATTGCCCCTAAAATACTTATTCCTATCATTGATAATCCCTTTATTTTACTTGCTAAATACATAAATAAAAGGCTCAAATAAGCTCCTCCTATGCTAAATAAAAGATAAGATAGAGGACCTGCAAATATTGATGACAAAATTACCCTGATAGTAACAATTATAACAGTATCTCTGACACCTAACAACATTAATGAAATTAAAGTTATAATATTACTCAAACCCAATTTTGCTCCTGGAAATATAACTATAAGAGGATTTGGTATATATGTCTCTAACACATATAAGGCTAGACTGTATCCTATCATAAGACCTAAAAATGTCATTTTTCTAGTTTTCATTAAGTTAACTCCTCCAAATTTTATATATCATATTACATTATAATACAAAATATATAAAAACACCTAATTTAGACTAAAATATTCTATAATATATTTAAAATAAATATCAGTAATTTGAACTTGTAATTCCCCCTATAATCCTTGACTTTTTGTATCATACTTGTTACAATTTTAATGATAATGAATTTCATTAGGAGGTGTTAATAATGACTGTTTACGATTTGAAAATAGGAGAAAAAGGACTTATTAATAATATAGATGGAGATATTAAATTATCTAAAAGATTACTTGCACTTGGATGTATAAATAGTACTGAAATAGAAGTTAAAAAGGTTGCCCCATTTGGAGACCCAATTATAATTAGATTTAGAGGATTTGACCTAGCTATTAGAAAATCTGATGCTAAAAATATTTCTTTACAATAATAGAGGAGGAGCTACCCGTGATTAATGTAGCATTATTAGGAAACCCGAATGTTGGTAAGACTACTGTTTTTAACCTGCTTACAGGATCAAATCAGTATGTTGGTAACTGGCCTGGTGTTACTATTGAAAAAAAAGAAGGATTTATTGGGAAAGAAATAAAGGTTGTAGATTTACCTGGTATATATGCAATGGATACTTTCTCAAATGAAGAAAAGGTTTCTAAGTCATATTTAGAAAATGAAGATGTTGATGTAATAGTAAATGTAGTAGATGCTTCTAACTTATCTAGAAATCTCTACTTAACAACTCAACTTATGCAATTTAATAAACCTATAGTTATACTGCTTAACATGTTAGATATTGCAGAATCTAAAGGTGTTAATATAGACGATAAAAAATTAAGTGAAGAACTTGGAGTAATCGTTGTTCCAATCATCGCAAAAAAGAAAGATGGCGTAGAAAAAATAGAAGCAGAAATTAAAGATGCTACTAAAAAATCATTTAAATATCGAACAGACTTTGGAAGTGAAACAGAAACATATAAGAAGTTGGAATCTATCTTATCAAGATGTACAAAGACTACATATACACACAAAAAATCTATCAGTGATAAAATAGACAATATAGTTTTAAATCCTATATTAGCCTATCCTATATTTATTGGTGTATTGTTTCTTTTATTTAAGTTCACCTTTGATTGGGTTGGAGGTCCACTTCAAGAAGGCTTTGCAGGCCTTATAGAGGCTTATATCTCTACACCTGTTAGTGATATGTTAGCTAACTCTAGTCCATGGTTTAAATCACTTATTGTTGATGGTATAATTGGAGGTGTTGGTGGTACTTTACCATTCTTCCCTTTAATATTTACATTATTCTTTGGTATATCTCTATTTGAAGATAGTGGATATATGTCAAGAACAGCATTTTTGATGGATAAGGTTATGAGAAAGGTTGGTCTATCTGGTAAAGCTTTTATACCTATAGTTATGGGTATGGGATGTTCTTCTCCTGCTATAATGGCAACTAGAACACTAGAAAGTGAAAAAGACAGAAGAGTTACAGCTCTTATTGCACCACTTATGACTTGTGGAGCAAAGCTACCTATATATGCATTATTTGTAGCTATATTTTTCCCACACAATGCTGCTTTAGTAACTACATCATTATACTTAGTTGGTATAGTTATGGCAATTGTGGTTGCACTATTTTTAAATAAAACAGCTTTTAAGACAGAAGCTGAACCATTTATATTAGAGTTACCAGAATATAGAATACCTACTATAGATGCACTTATTAAAAATACTTGGAATAAATCAAAAGGATTTTTAATAAGAGTTGTTACTGTAATGTTTGCAATGTCAGTTGTTATTTGGGGACTTTCTTCATTTAATGTATTTGGATTTACAGAAGATATAAATGTAAGCTTTTTAGCTACTATAGGGCATATTATATCTCCTATATTTAAACCTCTTGGTTTTGATGACTGGAGAACTTCAGTTGCTATCTTAAGTGGTCTTGGAGCAAAAGAAATCGTGGTAAACTCTTTGAATATACTATATGGTAATTTGACTGTTGTATTGCCAACAATATTTAATGGCGTTACTGCATATACATTCTTAATATTTACAGCTCTATATACTCCATGTATAGCTGCTCTTGCAACTATGAAAAAAGAATATGGCAATAAGATGATGTTTGCATCATTTGCATATCAATTTATATTAGCATGGATAATGGCTTTTATAGTTAAAAGCATTGGTGGAGTACTATTTATGGGAAATTCAATAATGGAAGCTTTAGTTGGTGGAATAATCATAGTTCTTGCATTTTTAATTTTGTTTAATAAATTTAAATCTACAAAAAATGGAAGTAGCTGTAGTGGATGTTCTGGTTGCTCTGGATGTCCAGGTTCTAATTCTTGCTCAATAGATGAAGATGATAACAAAAAAAGTAGTATACATTAATATATAGATATCTTATATTTAAAAGTAAATAAATTATGGTATTATCTTCTAAAGGATAGATTCATAAGAAAATTTTTTGGAATAATTAACGGTATAGCATAATTAAGTGCTATACCGTTTTTATTTTAAAGTTATAAAATTTATAAAAAAGCTGTATTCTTCTAACTAATTTAGACTAACATTTTCATTTTCGTCTAGGCAAATTTCTATTGCTTCAAGCTAATGCGAAAAAACGTATATATCTAAAATCAATTATTTGCTCATATCTTTAGATTTATCTACACAAGCAACAATAGATTTTATAACTGCTGATCTAAATCCTTCTTCTTCTAACACTCTAACTGCTTCTATAGTAGTTCCTGCTGGAGAACAAACCATATCTTTTAATTCACCTGGATGTTTTCCAGTTTCAAGAACCATCTTAGCAGAGCCCATAACGGCTTGAGATGCAAATTTATAAGCTTGCTGTCTTGGCATACCAGCTAGTACTGCTGCGTCTGCAATAGCTTCTATAAACATAAATACATATGCAGGAGAAGAACCGCTAATACCTGTAACCGTATCCATTAAATATTCTGCTACTATTTCTGCTTCTCCAAATGATTCAAATAGAGCTTTAATCATATTCAATTCTTCATCAGTTACATTTGCATTTTTACAAAGAGCTGACATACCTTCTCCAACAAGTGCTGGAGTATTTGGCATTACTCTTACTATCTTTTTATCTGAACCTATAATGCTTTCAAGAGTTTCTATAGTTTTTCCTGCTGCTATTGATACTATTATTTTACTTGCATCTATTAATTCTTTAAGTGGAGCTAAAGCTTTTTCACATATATTAGGCTTAAGTGCTACTATCACTACATCTGAATTTGCAACAGCTACCTTTGAATCAGTTGTAGTATTTATTCCAAATTGTTCTTTTACTTTATCTAAAGCAACTTGACTTAAGTCTGATACAGTTATATCTTCTGCTTTTACTAATCCTGATTTTACTATACCACCTATCATTGCACTTCCCATATTTCCTGAACCAATAAATCCTAAAGTTTTCATATCAAATCTCCTCTTTTTCTATTAGTTTTTATTTTAAAGTAGCTAAATTTACAATATTTTAACTGCTTAAAATTATCTTAGTTATTATAAAATATAATTTTATTATGATTATTATAAATTACTTATTTAATATAGTTTATTAAATATAAATTTAACGATTTTTTCATTAAACTCAACGAGCTAACTTCCCATCCAGAAAGTTAGCTCAGAATTAATCTAAAATTTTTTAAAATGTTATCTAGTAATATATATACTATTATACCAGTTACATTTTTATATAGTAAGAAGTTTCATTTACAAACAATCCTAGAATGTTTGCTCAGTTCTACCTATTATCTCATCTTGTAATGTTCTACTTAAATTATTGAAATGGTCACTATATCCTGCAACTCTAACTATTAAGTCTTTGTAATCTTGAGGATTCTTTTGAGCCTCCAGTAATACATTTTTATCAAATACATTGAATTGTATATGATGTCCATCCATATTAAAGTATGCTCTTACCAGATTAGCCATATTGTCTAATCCTTTTTCACCTTGCACTACTGATGGCGCAAATCTTTGATTTAACAATGTTCCACCAGTTTTTATGTGGTCCATCTTAGCACAAGATTTTATAACTGCTGTAGGTCCATTAGTATCTCCACCTTTTTCTGGAGAGATTCCTTCTGAAACTGGTTTTGCACAAAGTCTACCATTTGCACTTGCTCCCATAATTTCTCCAAAGTATACATGGCAAGTAGTTGGCAACATATCTACTCTATATTCTCCACCACAAACAGTTGGTCTACCAGTTACTTCATTGTAATATGCATTAAATATTTCTTCCATTATTCCATCAGCATAATCATCATCATTTCCATACTTAGGAGTTTTATTTGCAACTATGTTAAGTATAGCTTCATATCCTTCAAAATTAGAATCAAGTGCCTTAAGTAATGTATCCATATCAAATTTTTTCTTGTCAAATACATTATATTTTATTGCTGTTAAACTATCTGTTATAGTTCCTATACCAACACCTTGTATATATCTAGTATTATATCTTGCTCCGCCTCTTTGATAGTCTTTGCCTTTTGCTATACAATCATCAACTATTGTAGACATAAGTGGACAAGGCATATGTTTTGCGCATATATTTTCTATTACAGCATTTCCTTGTATTTTTATATCAATCATATAATGTAACTGCTTTTTAAATGCATCAAATAATTCTTCATAAGATTTAAAATCTCTAGGGTCTCCAGTTTTAATACCTATTTGCTTTTTAGCAATTGGGTCATAACCGTTATTTAATGTTAATTCAAGTATTTTTGGAATGTTCATATATCCAGTTAAAACATATGCTTCCTTACCAAAACATCCAGTTTCAACACAACCACTAGTTCCTCCAAGTCTTGCATCTTCTATAGTTTTACCAGCTTCCATAAGCTCTTGAACTATTGCTTCAGTATTATAAAATGCTGGTTGACCCCATCCTTTTCTTGATATTTCACACGCTCTCTTTAAGAATTTTTGAGGAGTCTTTTTACTTATTTGAACATTTGAACTAGGTTGTATTAATTTCATTTCATCCATAACATCAAGTATTATATAACTAACTTCATTAACACCATCTTGACCATCTGGATTTATTCCACCAGTATTTATGTTTGCAAAGTCTGTATATGTGCTACTCTCTTTTAATGTTATACCAACTTTTGGTGGTGCTGGTTGATTGTTAAATTTAACCCATAAACATTCAAGTAATTCTTGTGCTTTTTCTCTATCTAATATTCCATTTTCTACATCTCTTTCATAGAAAGGATTTAAATGTTGGTCTAGTCTTCCTGGAGTAAATGCATCCCATATATTAAGCTCAGTAGTAACCCCTATATGAACAAACCAGTACATTTGTATAGCTTGATGATAAGTTTCTGGCTTATGAGCTGGTACAACATCACAAGTTTCAGCAATTAACAATAGGTCTTTTTTCTTAGCTTCATCAGTTTCTTCTTCTGCCATTTTTCTTGCCTTTTCAGCATATCTCTTTCCTAATATAACCATTGCATCACAAGCGATTGCCATAGCTTCTAAATCAGCTTTTTTGTTGTATGCATCTAAGTCATTAAGGAAATCTAATTCTTTTAGTCTTACTTCTATATCTTTCTTTAAATCTAAAAATCCTTTTTTATATATTGTATCTCCACAAACTGTGTGTCCTGGAGCTCTTTGTTCCATAAACTCTGTAAACATACCTGCTTCATATGCTGCTAACCATTCAGGTGTCATAGCATTTATTATCTTATCTCTTGTTTGTCTCTTTTTCCAGAAAGGTATTATTTCCTCTTGATGTATTTTTCTAGATTCTTCAGACACACTAAAATTTATTATGTCTCTATTATGCATTACTTCTAAATCTTCCATTGTATGACAACAAATTTCTGGATATGTTGGTGCTCCATTAGGTGAATCTCCTTTTTCGCCTACTATTAATTCTCCATCATTTATACTAAGAGTTCTATTTTCAATGTAATGTTTAAATGATAAAGCACGAAGTACAGGAATTTCTACACTTCCTTCATATTTTTTATAAGCTTCTGTCATAAGTACTGCTCTTTCAATAGATATGTGTGGTTCTGCATTAACACTTTCTTCTCTTAATTTTTTAGTTCTTTCAAAAGTTCCTCTTGACATTTTATTACCCCCCAATCTTAGTATTGAAATTACTTGCTTCAAACAGCCTTTTTATTTCTTCTAATTTTTCTTCAGTAGGTCTTTGTAACTCTTCTCCTTCATATTTTTTATAAATTTTATCATACTTATGTTTACCAATATTATGATATGGAAGAAGACTTACATCTTTTATATTCAAAGGCTTTAAAAATTCTATCATTTTTTTAACCTCTAAATTTTCATCATCTACATTTACTCCTACAATTAATGGTATTCTTATATTTATATTAGCACCTGATTCACTCAAAAGTTTAACATTTTTAAGTATTAAATCATTTGATTTTCCTGTAAATTTTATATGTTTTTCCTCATCAATAAGTTTAATATCGTATAAGAACAAATCTGCATATTTAGCAACTCTTTCATAATTTTCTGACTTTGCATATCCACAAGTATCAATTGCTACATGAATTCCCTTTGATTTACACATGTTTATTACTCCACAAATAAAATCCATGTCTTGAGCCATTACTTCTCCACCTGATAAAGTTACTCCTCCACCTGATTCTTCATAGAAAATTCTATCTTTTTCTATCTCTTTAACCAGTTCTTTAACAGAATACTCTTGACCAACTATTTCTCTAGCATTGTTTATACAATAATCTAAACAAGTTTCACAAAACTCACATTTATCTTGGTCTAGACATATTTTCGTTTCACCTTTGTAAATTGCTTTGTGAGGACATATATTTACACATGCTTCACATCTTGAACATCTCTCTTCATTATACAAAACTTGTTTTGTATATGTTTGACTTTCTGGATTATGACACCAAACACATTCAAGTGGGCATCCTTTAAAAAAAACTGTACTTCTTATCCCTGGACCATCATGTATACTACATTTTTGTAAATTTATAACTAATGGATTCATAATTTTTTCACCCCTAAAGAATATCCATTTCATTTTTTTCATCTTTATGTAATTCATCTTCATAGGTCATTTCTATGAAAAGCATTTCTACAATTACATAATACTATATTTGTTATTATTTTGTCTATATTTTTTTAGTAATATTAAAAATTTTTATTTTATTATGATATTTATATTGATTTTATAAATTAAATTTAAATATTTATTAATTTTATTTTTATAAGTAAATATAGATAATCTCTATAAACAATATGTTATTTTAATTAATTTAGATATATATACTATAAAAATTAAATAAAAATAGAGACTACACTTTACCATGTAGTCTCTGTTTCTCTAGTCACATTTAGAATTTTACATTTATTGTTACTGCTTTTCCGCCTCTATTTAATGTAAGTTTTGTGCTAGCACCTTTTGAGAAAGTATATAACTTTTTATTAAGGTCATTCATACCAGTTATATCTGCATCTCCTACTTTAGTTATAATATCCCCTACTTTTACTCCTGCTTTTTCTGCTGATGAACCAGATATCACTTCTGCAACATATACTCCTTTGTCAGTACTTAATTTTGTACCTGTAGCTGCTTCATAATTTGATACATCTGTTCCTTTTATACCTAAAGTTACTTTTTCATATTTTCCAGTTTTTATTACTTCTTCAACTATGCTTTTAGCTGTATTGATTGGTATCGCAAATCCTAACCCTTCTGCTTGAGAAGCTTTTGCTGTATTTATACCGATTACTTGACCTTTTTGATTTAACAATGGCCCTCCACTATTTCCTGCATTTATACTTGCATCAGTTTGTAATAATCCTGTCATATTAGTTTTTTCTGTTTGTATAGTTCTATCTAATCCACTTATTATCCCTTGAGTAACTGTCTTTTGGAAGTCTAGTCCAAGTGGGTTACCTATTGCTATTGATATATCTCCAACCTTTACTTTATCACTATCTGCAAATTCAGCTGGTGTTAATCCAGTTTTATCAACTTTAACTATAGCCAAATCAAGTTGTTGGTCAAACCATACCACTTTACCTGATGTTGTTGAACCATCATTAAATAAAACATTAACACTAGTTGCTTGACCATCTGATATAACATGAGAATTAGTAAGTATATATCCATTTGAATCTACTATAATCCCAGTTCCTACTCCTTGTGTTTCAGTTGGTATTGCAAACATATTACTAGTATCGACACTAGTTGTCGTAATACCTACAACAGATGGTGTTGCCTTTTCTGCAACTGCTTGATAAATATTTTGGCTCTTTCCATCATCATTTACAACTATAGGTGTAGAACTTCCTGTAGATTTACTACCTAAATTATCTTTAACTAAAATTATTGTTAGTAAACTACTAAGTATTGAACTTATTATAGCGACTAATATTACTAAACTTATACCTTTCTTTCTTCTTGACATCTCACACCACTCCCTATCTAATATAATATAAATTATCAAAATATATTTTTCCCAATTTTCCATAAAAAAATGAAATCATCTATTTTGAGTAAACTCTCTTTCGATGATTTCATTATATTATTCTAATCTTAATTAAACCTTAACTATCTAAAATTATTTAAGTCTTTTTTCTAATTCTTCTTTTTCCTTTTCATAACCTGGTTTTCCTAGCAAAGCAAACATATTTTTCTTGTATGCTTCTACTCCTGGTTGGTCAAATGGATTAACTCCTAGTAAATATCCACTTATTCCACAAGCTTTTTCAAAGAAATACACTAAGTATCCAAAATTATACTCATCTAATTGAGGTATATTTATTACTAAGTTAGGCACTTTTCCATCAGTATGTGCTAATAAAGTCCCTTCAAAAGCTTTATGATTTACAAAATCTACAGTTTTGCCTGCTAAATAATTTAAACCATCTAAATCTACTTCTTCTGAATTTATAGTTATATTTCTCTTAGAACTTTCAACATTAAGTACTGTTTCAAATAAAAGTCTTTTTCCATCTTGAATATATTGTCCCATAGAATGTAAATCTGTTGAAAAATCTACAGAAGCAGGGAATAAGCCTTTATTTTCTTTTCCTTCACTTTCTCCATAAAGTTGTTTCCACCACTCACTCACATAATGTAGTTGAGGTTCATAGTTAACCAATAACTCTACATCTTTTCCTTTTCTATGTAAAATTGTTCTAGCTACAGCATATTTATAACTGTCATTATTTTTTAAGTCAGAATTTTGAAATGCTTCACGAGCATCATTTGCACCATTCATCATGGCATCAATATCAAGTCCTGCAGCTGCAATAGGAAGTAATCCAACAGCTGTCAATACAGAAAAACGACCACCTACATCATCTGGTATTACAAAAGTCTCATACCCTTCTTCTGTAGCTAATTGTCTAAGTGCACCTTTACTTGAATCTGTTGTTGCATATATTCTCTTTCTAGCTTCTTCTTTTCCATATTTTTTTTCTAGATAATTTTTAAATATTCTAAAAGCAAGAGCTGGCTCTGTAGTAGTACCTGATTTAGATATTACATTTACAGAAACATCTTTACCTTCAATTACATCTAGTAAATCCATAATATATGTTGAACTTATATTATGACCTACAAAATATACTTCAGGAGCATTTCTTTGCTCTTTTTTAAGCCCATTTCTAAAAGAATGACTTACCATGTCTATAGCAGCTCTTGAACCCAAATAAGAGCCTCCTATACCGATTACTAAAAGAACCTCTGAGTCAGACTTTATCTTTTCAGCAGATTTTTTTATTCTAGCAAACTCTTCCTTATCATAATTTTTAGGAAGGTCTATCCATCCTAAAAAAGTATTTCCTAAACCAGTTTTATTATGTAACATATCATGTGCCACATCTACATACGGCTGCATGACATCTATTTCTTTTTGGCAAAAAAATTCCGTAGCTTTACTATAATCAAAATTTATTTTTCCCATTTAAATCCCTCTTTTCAGCATATGCGTTTTACAGAGATTATAACACAAAATCTAGGTGTTTTTTTAAAAAGTTTGCCACAAAATAATACATATATCCTCAAGCATTATTAGGAAATCGATTCTTCTAAATATTACAACTATTTGCCAATTATAAAATTTTAATTAAATAAAATTATACCAAATATAGGTTTTATCTCACTTTCAAACTTCCTTTTAGATGCACATGACTCCCAAATACTGGATGGATAAGGTATTTGTCATCTATTACAACATATTCTTTAAATGATTTTTAGATGTTATATCTTCAAATACCTATCTGGATTTCATAAAGAATTAAAATACACTACAGTAAGGATTGACAAAAAATAATGTTTTGTTTAAACTGATTGAAATATGCTTTATACATACTCAATAGGTAAATGTAAATAAACTTAAGTTGGAGGTACAGTTCTCATGAAAAAATTTATTGAAATAAATGGTAAGAAGAATTTTATATATTCATATGGTCAAGGTTCCATTACTTTAGTGCTTTTATCAGGTTCAGGCATACCTTTCCCAAATTTTGAATATATGTCTTTAGCAAAAACGTTAGCAAAAACCTATCGAGTGATTGGAATCGAAAAACTGGGCTACGGACATAGTGATTTATCTGAGAATAACCGAAATATAAATGTTGTTGTTCATGAGTACAGATGCATACTACAAGAGTTAGGAATAAAAACACCTATTGTACTAGTAGCACATAGTGTGGGATTTTTAGAGGCTCTCCGTTGGGGACAGCAAAATCCTTCTGAAATTGCTGGTATTATTGGTATTGATCCCGCAACACCAGAATGCTATAATAGAGACTTTAACATAGATGAAGCTACAAATAAACTAATAGAGCTATCAAATGATGAACACCTCAGAAAAGTAACAACCAACGCTTTAATAGAGCAATTAGTAGAAGAACATTGTATTCCATTAATAGAAAAGAAAGAGCTTGAAAACGTGTTATATCATAATCTTGCCAATCAAAATTGGATTAGTGAAGCCAAAAATTTAAGAAATACGATTGCTCTAATAGAAAGGGACAATCCATATTTACAGATTCCAATGCTTTTCTTTATATCAAATGGAGAAGGAACTGGGATAGAAAAACAGAGTTGGATAAACCATCCTTTACAATATTTAAATAATATTAAAATTGCTCAATATGAATTATTTGATTATCCACATAATCTATATAAATTTGTATATAAAGAAATTGCTGAAATATCAGAGAAATTTCTTTCAAAGTATTTAGTTTAGAAAACTAGAATCCTATTTACTTAGGTTGATTAAAATATGGTAAACAATAAACAGTTATACAATAAAGATGATTGGATTTTCAGTAATTAATCAATAAAAAATAAACTCTAAACTATCATCTAGAGTTTATTTTTTGTTTATTCTTTATTTTAATTCTTACATCATTTTAAGATATTATTTTTAATCCTTTCCTAACCTTTTAGCTATAACTTGTTGTGCTATGTTGACAGCATGGTCAGAAATTCTCTCTAGATTACTTATTACATCTAAATAGATAACACCATTCTCTATACTACATAAGTTATTATTCAATCTATACATATGATTAGCTCTACAAGATTTCTCCATTATATCAACTTGCTCTTCAATTTTTATAACTTTATAAGCCAAGTCTACATTATCAGTTCTCATTGATTCTAAGGCATAAGTATATGATGAAACGACTTTATTGTACATAATATCAAGTTCAGATTGTCCTTCTTTAGAGAAAGAAATATTTGAATCTATTGCAACTTGAGATAATTCAGCTATATTTTTAGCATGGTCACCAATTCTTTCTATATCATTAACTGTATTAAATAAGGTATCCACAACTTCTCTGGAATGATCATCTAAAGGTGCTTTTGAAAGTTTAAGCAAGTAATTTAAAATAGCTTTTTGTAAATCATTTATTAACTTTTCACGTCTGTATGTTTTATCTATTTTTTCAGTTGAATGTTCTACTAACGCTTCCATAGATGCATTTAAACTTTCCTTAGCTTTTTCTCCCATACGAAGTGCTTCTTTTATCGTATTAGCAAGAGCTATAGAAGGAGTTTCTATCATTCTATCATCTATATATTTAATAGTCTTAGCTTCATCTTCATCTGCGTCACCAGCTTTATCAGGAACAAGCTTAATTGCTAGTTTTATGATAATCTTTGTAAATGGTAGAAGTATTAAGACAGATATAATATTAAACAATGTGTGTGTATTAGCTATTTGTCTTGCAACATTACTTGGGTCCCAACTTGTAACTAAATTTACAATTGGTTTATTCAACAACACTAAGAATATTACTGTTCCCAAAACATTGAAGATTAAATGCATCATAGCTGCTCTTCGTGCATTTTTATTAGCACCAATACTTGATAACAATGAAGTTACACATGTACCAATATTTTGACCATAAAGAATTGGTAATGCTGCTGCCAATGGGATTAAACCTTCTGCTGCTAATGCAACCAACATACCCATAGATGCACTTGAACTCTGTATTATTGCTGTAATACCAAACCCTAATAATAATCCAAGTAGTGGATAATTACCAAATGTAACAAGTAAATCAGTGAATCCTTGATAGTCTTTTAATGGCTCAACTGCCATTTTCATAAAATCCATACCTGTAAATAATATCCCAAAACCTATAAGTATTTCAGCTATATTTTTTATTCTAGGTTTATTTCCAAATAAATAAAGTATAATACCTATACCTAATGCTACTGGAGCCATTCCAGTTAAATCAAAAGATACTAATTGGGCTGTAACAGTAGTACCTATATTAGCACCCATTATAACCCCTATTGCTTGTTTTAAAGTCATTATTCCTGCATTTACAAAACCAACAACCATTACAGTAGTAGCACTTGAACTTTGTATTACTGCTGTAACTCCTGTACCTACTAAAACTCCCATAAATAGATTACTAGTAAGTAATTTTATTATCTTTTTTAATTTTGTCCCAGCAGATTTTTGTAGACCTTCTCCCATAAGGTTCATACCATATAAGAACAGCCCTAATCCACCCATTAGACTTATTATAATGTTCAAATTATTTCCTCCTTGTAAAGAGATTACTATATTTAAAAATTTTATAACCTATTGTATTTTATCAAATTATAGGAGTAGTAATGTTAAATTCATGTTAAATATTAAAAAATCATTAAATTTATGTTAAATTTTTATGCTATTAGCATATTTTTGTATTATTTTTTCTGAACATTTTATACCATCGACTGCCGCTGTGACTATTCCACCTGCATATCCAGCACCTTCACCACAAGGATATAAATTTTTAACACTTATTGATTCCAAACTGTTTTCATCTCTTACTATTCTTATTGGTGATGATGACCTAGTTTCTACACCAGTTAAAACTGCATCATGCATTGCAAATCCATTTAATTTTTTATCAAGAGAGATAAATGTTTCTCTCATAGTTTCTATCACAAAACTAGGCAAACATTCATTCAAATTTGTAAGCTTATATCCAGGTTTATATGATGGTTCAACACTTCCTAAATTTTCAGAAATCTTATTATTAATAAAATCTCCAACAAGTTGAACTGGAGCATTGTAATTTTTACCACCTAATTCAAAAGCTAATTTCTCATATTTTTGCTGAAAATGAACTCCTGCTAGTGGATTATCACTATCAAAATCTTCAGGAAGTACATTTACTAGAAATGCGCTATTAGCGTTTATTTTATCTCTTGCATGTTCACTCATTCCATTTGTAACTATTTCAAAATCATTTGATGCAGATGCTATGACACTGCCTCCTGGGCACATACAAAAAGTATATGCTGTTCTTCCATTTGAGACATGCTCTATAAGTCTATAATCAGCAGCTCCTAATCGAGGATGATTATAAAATTCCTTATACTGTGCTTTATTTATCAGGTCTTGAGGATGTTCAATTCTAGCTCCTATTGCAAATGGTTTCTGAATTATTTTTACACCTCTTGAATGCAACATCTCATAAGTATCTCTTGCACTATGCCCAACAGCTAATATAACTGCATCTGTATCTATTTTTTCGCTATCATTTACAATTACAGATTGTATAGAATTATTTAATACAACTATATCTGTCACTTTTGAATCAAATTTAACTTGTCCACCTAGATTTATTATTTCATTTCTTATATTTTTAACTACACTTTTTAATATATCTGTACCAACATGTGGCTTATGTGAATATAATATTTCATCTGGTGCTCCAAACTGAACTAATTCTTCTAGCACTTTTCTACATCGTATATCTTTTATTCTAGTTGTGAGTTTCCCATCTGAAAAAGTTCCTGCTCCACCTTCTCCAAATTGAACATTTGAATTATTTTTAAACTTTCTAGTTGTCCAAAAATCACTTATATCCTTAGTTCTACTATCAACATCAAGACCTCTTTCAAGTAGAATTGGTTCATAACCCATTTGAGCCAAAATAAGCCCTGCAAATAAGCCAGCTGGTCCACTTCCAATTACTAAAGGTCTATTATTTAATTTTTTATTACCCATAGCTACATTTACATATTTTACATCTTTTATCTTTGTTACATCTTTTATTTTTGAGCTTAGTATTTTACTTTCATCTCTAACTTCTACATCTACAGAATAAACAAATTCCATCTTTCCTTTTTTTCTAGCGTCTATAGATTCTTTATATATGCTGTATTTTATTAAATTTTTTTCTTTTATTCTTAACTTCTTAAGTACAATATCTTTTAATAAAGATATATCTTTATCGATTCCAAGTTTTATATTAGATACCCTTAACATATTGTTTTCCTCTCTTAGATTGTAATATAAAAAAGCTAGGGTTACTCCTAGCTTTCTACAAATATAACTTCTATATTCTCTTTTACTAGATTTTCTACCCAAATCTCGTCTAGCACAAATTTCTTTATTTTGTCTACAATAAGTTCTTTATCCAAATCCTTTTTTAGATTTTTCACTAAAACCATCGCTTCAACCGATTTATTCAATCTTTCAACGTATAAAGAATTCACTTTAATTAATATAACCCTTAATTCACATATATATAACTCTTCACTACCTAAAGTGATTTCATCATCGTATTTATATATACTAAATTCATATATGTTTTCATATGGTGTTATATTTTCTATCCCAATAAACTCCATTAACTTATCCTCTTTTAGTTATAAGACCTCTTATAACTTTCATGTTATTAAATACTTTTTCTAAGAAGTTTTCTGCTTCTTCATTATCCAAAAGATTTATTTCAAGATTTTCATTTTCTACAATATCTTTAGATTTGCAGTACTCTTTAGCAACTTCTATTAGTTCATTTTTTCTATCCATAGGTAAATCGAACTCTTTATAGTCTATTATTATATATTGTTTAGTATCAGGTGATACACCATTATTATATCCTATTTCTATATGATAAATAACTGCATATATTTCTTCTCCGTCGTATACAGGTACTGCTGGGTTAGATTTTATAAAGTTTGTTGATACAGCAATTGCATTTCCTAAACTAAGACTCATTATTAATACCTCTTTCTACACATTATACATATATTATACTATAGATTCTTTATCTATGACTTAAAGCTTTTTATAATTAATTAAGATATTTTTAAATCTTTGTATCTTTTTCCTAATGTACTAGAGCTTATATCATATTTTTTTGATATTTGTACTTGAGTTATAGCTTGTCCTGCTTCTTTCTTAACATAGTATTCGACCGCAGCTGCCCAACCACTTTCAGCTCCTTTTATATTTTCATGACTTTTCTTATATTCATTCCAGAACTCTATACATGCATCTATATTTTCTTTTTCCACATTTTCTTTAAGAGTATCTAAAACCTTACATTCTACTTCAGCTAATTCACCTTCTGAATTAACTTTTTTATTATTATTCCTATCTCTTTCTCTTTTTAAATATTCAGCTATACTTGGGTCTAAAAGCTGTTGTATATATTTATATAATACATGTGTATGATAAATTAAGAACGTCTTCATATCTTTATATAAGTCTTCATATTGATTGAATAAATTCATAACATCATTTAAAATTATATCTTTAACTTCATTTGATATACTTATAGTTACATCTATTAATATATTAGTTCCTTCAACATCAATTATTCTAGCTATCATACAGCTTCCGATTTTAAAGCTTCTTAGAAGTTTTACATCTTCTGTGTAAAGTTCTTTCCCACTTAAACAATCTCTTAAAACTATTTTTCCTGTAGAAATTTCTTTTACTTCGTAAATGCTTACATAGGATTCAAACAAACTTTTTAATATTGCAATTTCTGATTGACTTAGGTTTGCACCATTCTCTTCAAGAAATCCAACCGTCATGACCTTTTTATTTTCCATTATGTGGTCTTGTATTAAATACGTATTAAAAAATCTTTCAAACTTTTCATTTACATTATCATTTTGCATTATATAAAACATTTCTTTAGCTTTTTCACATTCATCTTTGAATCTATCATGTCTTGAATAATCATATAATTTTGAATATAAATCTGTATATTGCTTTTGTGAAAGTTCAGTTTTTCTGCTTGCTCTTTCTGAAACAATATCTTTATTTAAACAACATTTCTTGTATTTTTTGCCACTTCCACAAGGGCATAGCTCATTTCTCCCTAACAATATGACTTCCACTCCCTTATTATTAAATTAAAGTACAATTTGTTATTATACCATTTTTTTATCAATCAATCTATAGTATAAGCAAATATTATCTCAAATTTACTTATATTTTGGTACAATATATTCACTTTAATTAGGATTTCGATAAAATCACTAACAATCCCTCTTACAGAAATGGATTATCGTAAAACTAATTCTTCTATAAAGTTTTATGAATTGATAATAGTTTTTTACTTTATCTATTCTTTTTTGTTATGTGACTCTAATTGTCATTTTACATTCTACAAGATTGCTTTTTTCTTGTTTATATTCATTTGAAAGATTTTTGACCTCAAGATTACTTGTTTTTAATTTATTAATTTCTATTTTTTCAATTTTATTATGTAACTTTAAGTTCTTCATTACACCTTCAAGTTTCAACACATTTTCAAGTTCCCCATTAACTTTTACTTCTAAATTAGTTTGTTTTTTATTGTAGTTGTCTAAGCTACTTTCTTGATTGATATATTCCACACTTACAATATCTCTCAATTCATTTTCTACTAATAATACTATATCTTTATTTGTTTTTTTATCTAAAAATGAATTATTAAAATTATTTTTTAATTCTGTATTGCTATCTAATTCAACATTTTTTACATATCTATTATCTTTATGCTTTTTATCCTTCATTTTATAATTATCTTGTCGTTTTATTTCATTCACTATATTTTGTTTTTCTTTCTTCAAATTAGTTAGGTTCTCTTCTAGAGGTCTGGACATTACATTAACTACTAATACAATAATTAATATTAGCAATATTTTTATCAGATTTTTTTCTCTCTTATTTAATTTCAAAATTAATCACCTGTCTAACTTTTTATTCTAAATTTATAACATTCTCCATCTCTTATAATGCTGTCTATGTAGTAATATTTTATGTAATTTATTTTTCTTAAATCATCTAAAATATCTAGATTATCACACACGCCTTCCATCTCCATTTTATTTTTATCTATAGATATTTTAGTAATGTTATCTGTTCCAACTATTTTATATATTTTTTTTATTTCATCAAGCTTTATTCTAGAAAACTTTTCTTTTGTTTTTTCCAGCTTTGGTACAGTATATTTCGATTCATTTATGGGTTTATTGTGACTTATATAATTTTCTAATTCATTTATAGATTTCATATACATAAACATTTTTAATGAAACACATGTTAAAATTAAGATTATCGTTATTTTATAGATTTTATTATATTGCTTAGTTTCTTTAAATCCATTTAAAAAATTTATTGTTTTATAAGCTTTCATTTAAATAATCATCCCTATACTACTTATATAAATTATACTAGTATCTCTTAAATCCTTATCAAAATTATTTTCCACCCTTACTTTATTTTTTAATTTCAATGGATTTACTTCAGCAATTTTTTCTGTGTCTTTAAGATACTCATCTATAAAACAATTTTCTATGCCATAATAGTAAATATATTTAAATCTACTTATTAATTTTTTTACTGAGTCATATGATTTTATTTCTTTTGATAATAGATATGTTTCTTCTATTTTTTTGTTTTTTGTTATGTTTATAATAAATTGATTCCTTTTACATTCTATAAATACTCCATCTTCTATAAAATTATCTATTAGATTTAAACTTATAAGTTTTTGTAGTATATCAAAATTTATGTTTATAGCTTTTGGGTTCATATTTAGATTTTCTGAAATGATTTTAATTACTTGTATAATATTTTTAGGAAAAAGAATTACTTGTATATTTAACTTATCATTACTAGAGTTTATAATTTTATATTTTATTGAATAGTTATTTATATTTATTGGAATATATTGGGTTATCTCAAATTCTATCATGTTTAATATATCTCTTTTTTTCTTAGTATTCAATATCTCAATATTTCTAATAACTATATCTTGAGTCTGAATATTAAAGTGCAAATTTTTGTATGATTTTTTTAGGTTATTTATATCATCTTTTACTAATTTAACTACGTTTTCTACATAACTAGTTTTTTCAATCTCATCACTGTCATTTTTAATATTAAAACCAATTTCTTTTATACTAGATTTATCGATAAAGATTTTTTTATAGTTTTTTCTTAAAAATACAGCCCTTATATAATCATCATTTATTTCTAAAGTCAAAAATTTTTTAATTATAACCATCTCCTTCTTAAGTAATAATAACTTGTATATTTTTTAATTAAACTTAATATATTTACATTTACAATTGAATACTAAAAATATCTTTATAATTTGATACTAAAAACGTATAAAAACAAATATTATCTTGGATAAAATTGTTTTGAATTTACATTTACACTTATATCTGTACCATTATCACTTATAACAAGTTCAAACTTACCTGATGTACTTTGAGGAACTGGAACAGTATTTAAATAACCTTTTTCTTTAAGTGATTCTACGCTTAGAGATTCTGCTATATTTTCATCATCATTAATAGCCATACTAGCTGCAGTTACTATATTAGCTGCATTTGTATAGTCTGCATTCATCTTGGCACTTTCTTGAACTTTACCATATTTAACTAATGCTATACTAGATATAACCCCTAAAATTGTTACTACTACAATCATTTCAACAAGTGTAAACCCTTTTCGTTTTTTATTTATCAATTAAATTTTCTCTCCTTTTTAAAAGTTTTATTTAGTAAAATTTATTTTTATATTAGAAACTAGTAATTGCATCAAACATAGGAATAACCATTGATAAAATAAAAACTCCAACAATCAATCCCATAAATACAATTATTACAGGCTCTACAAATTTCATTATTTGCTCTATTTTATTATTTAATTCATTTTCATAAAATCTGTTTATTACATCTAGACTCTTATCTAGCTTTCCACTTTCTTCACCTGTATTTGCCATTGAAACAAATAACTTAGGAAAAATATTTGCTAGATTCAAAGACTTACCTATACTATTTCCTTTTTTTATATAATTATTAGAAATCTCTAGTCTCTCATAAATGAATTCATTATCTATGACACTTGCTGACATGTCTATTGCATCCACTATTTGTATGCCACTACTAAGTAAAATAGACAACGCTCTTGAAAATCTGGTTGTAGCTACTAATTGATTAATGCCTTTTAAAAAAGGTATTTTGAATTTAAATGAATTAATTAATTTTTTTAGATTATTATTCATTATAAAAAAATAAATAGTTCCTATTAAAATCAATATAAAACTAAGTATTAAATAACCTAGATAATTTGTAACTATCATAGAAATTCCTATTAAAATCTTAGTTATGAAAGGTGGTTCAATCCCATTACTGGCAAAAACCACCTGAAAATTTGGTATCACAAATATAAAGATAAATATTATTGATATTATTGATAATATGATAAGTATCATTGGATAGATTAAAATAGTTATTATTTTTGTTTTTAATTTATATTCTTTATCATAATAATTAGATAAATCGCTCATTATTACATCTAAGTTTCCACTAGTTTCCCCTGCTTTTATCATGCTTATAAAAAATTTAGAAAATGTTCCTGTGATGTGAAATGATTCTGCTATAGAATTTCCATTTTGAATATGATTTGATACTGTATTAAACAAACTTTTTACTTTTTTGCTAGATTGTCCTTCAATAATTTGAAATATATTTGTAATTTCACATCCAGATTCTAGTAAAATACCTATCTCTTTGCAAATTACTCTAAGCTCTTTATTACTAATCTTGTTTAATACTAAATGAATCTTGTCTAAATTATAAAATATACTTTTAGATACTTTCATGTATTATAATTCCTTCCAAATTATATTAATTATAATTAAATAGGCTCGATATTTTCTAATTTAATATGTTAATTTTATTTTATCTAGATACAATTTACAATCGAGACTTTTAATTAAAATCGATTGTATGAAATTTGGTTACACTGTTTAACTAAATTATTTCATTTACCACTAAACATTCTTCTAATGTTGTTATTTTTTCATTTATTAGCCTTTTACAGCTATCTTCAAATGTTATCATTCCATTTTTTCGTGCTACTTCTTTAACAATACTAGAATCCTTCATATCCCTTATACATGTTTTTATATCATCATTAATTTCTAGAATTTCATAAATTGCTGTTCTCCCAAAATAACCTTTATCATTACATCTCTCACATCCTACAGCTACTTTAGTATTTACATCTCCACTAAAATTATCTTTTATCATAATCTCATGGCTACAATGATTACAAACTTTTCTAACCAACTTTTGAGATATCACACCTATAAGAGATGCATTTAAAAGGTATGGTGGAATTTGCATTTCCAATAGTCTAGCTATAGCAGATACTGCATCATTAGTATGCAAAGTGCTTATAACTAAATGTCCTGTTATAGCGGCTCTTACTGCTATCTTAGCTGTTTCTGCATCTCTTATTTCTCCAACCATTATTATATCTGGGTCTTGTCTTAATATAGCTCTAAGACCTACATCAAAACTCAACCCTACTTTTGAATTTACTTGTATCTGACTTATTCCATCCATCTTGTATTCTACTGGATTTTCTATAGTCATTATATTTTTATTTATACCCTTTAAATCATTTAGTAAGGAATATACTGTAGTAGTCTTTCCGCTCCCTGTAGGTCCTGTCACTAATAATATTCCAGCTCTTTTACTTATTATACGATTTATAGAGTTTATCGCTTCTTCTGAAAATCCAAGTTCTGATTTATCTTTTAAAAAAGTATCTCTATTAAGTATTCTCAAAACAATTTTTTCACCATATACAGTTGGGATTGATGAAACCCTAATGTCAATTAAGCTATCATCTAGCTTTATGTCTACTCTTCCATCTTGAGGAAGCCTTTTTTCTGTTATGTCCATTGAAGCCTTTAATTTAACAACTGTAGCTAATGCTGGATAAACATCTATTAAAAACTTTGATATTTCTTTTAACTCTCCATCAACTCTCATTCTAACTATCAAATGTTCTTTAAATGGTTCTATATGTATATCACTTGCGTTCTCTTTTATAGCTTTTTCTAGAAGATTTTCAAATAATCTTTTTGCATAATTTTCATCAAGTTCAAAGTTATTGTAATATTTTTCTATCTTCTCACTTATAAGTTCTCTTCTTTCTTTTTTTAATATAATTTCTTTCCCCGTTGCTAATCTCAAGTCTTGCAGTGCATATATATCTTCATCTTCTATTTCTACTACTAGATTGTCATCTTGAAATTCTACTGGAAATACATTATACTTTTTTGCAAGTTTTTCTGGTATTAACATTGGTAAACTGCTTTCCTCTAATATAATCTTAATCACCCTTTATATACTTTAATTTATTAGGTATTTTCAGTTTTTTCATAGAGATATTTTCTTCAGCTTTTATACTAACTTTCATTGGATAAGTACTTTGTACACTATCTAAATATTTACTACCTTTGTCTATGTAACTAGATAGTTTATCTTTATCACCAATACATTTTATTTCATAGGGTTGTGCTACTGGAACTCCATTTATATTTATATGGCTACCTGCAAGTACAACTTCTGAGTACTGATTAATTCTTTGACCATTTATTTCTATGTATTTTCCTCCATTTGCTTTTAATTCATTTATGACTTTTACTAAGATTTTATTGTAGTCTATGCTATTGGCAATGTTTCCTGTTTTTTCATCTATGGCATCTATACTTAATACTATTCCGCTACCGTTTACATCTGAATATGAAAGACTCTCCCTAAGACTTTCTATTTTAGAGATTTCATTAGAATTCTTTTGATTTTTCTTCATCGAATTAATTTCTTTATCTAATTTATCTTTCTCTTTTGCCAGTTCTTTTATAGATTTTCTTGTTATTCTTATTTCTTTTCTTATTGACTTATCCTTACTTGTATAAACTGTTTCTTCATTGCTATAATCTCTAAATATGGTTCCAACAAGCATACCTAAAATAGTACTTGCTAGTATTATAAACACATATTGTTTTTTCATACTGTATTACTCCTTACAAATTTATTTTTATATGATAATTTTCTTTAATTAAATATTAAACATTTACATATGCTTATTATATCAAAGTTATATGTTAAAATTCATCTTTAGTATATAATATCATACATTATACTTATGTCCCCACCCTACTAGCATTGAATATAAAGGATTCTGTTATAAACAGTAAAAAGTATATAATTTAATTAGATAACTTATACTTTTAATATCTGTTAAAGTATAATGTCTAGCTAAATAAATATAAACTAAGCTTAAAATGTATATTGATAATATTTTTGCTTACATACTTTATTTTCAGCTTACACACTTTAATTTAAAAACTTTTCAAAATAAGTACATACATATAGATTATTATTGTAAATGTGTATTGTAATTTTTTATATTGACAAAAAACATCCAACTGTTTATACTGTACTTGTATGAAAATATACAGTTAAAGAGGTGTTTTTTTGAATATAATTATTTCAAATGGTTCTAACTTACCCATTTATGAACAAATTAAAGAACAGATAAAAAAACAAATTCTTTCAGGAGAATTAAAAGAAAATGAAATTCTACCTTCACTTAGACAACTAGCAAGAGATTTAAAGATTAGCGTTTTGACTACTACTAGAGCATATAATGAACTTGAGCAAGAAGGTTTTATTATGAGCCGTCAAGGCAAGGGATTTTTTGTTATGTCAAGTAGTTCTGAACTTATTCGTGAACAGTTAATACAAGAAGTAGAATCAAATCTTAATAATGCAATACAAGCAGCACAAAGAGCGTCTATGACAGATAAAGAAATTATAAGTCTTTTGAGATTATTATTGGAGGTGGAAAAAGGTGAATAATTATTTGGAACTAAATGGTGTTAGTAAAAACTTTAATGATTTTAATCTAAAAAATATAAATTTTACCTTACCAATGGGATATATAATGGGATTAATTGGCCCAAATGGTGCAGGTAAAACAACAACTATACAATTAATTCTAAATATGTTAGAAAAAGATGAAGGAGAGATTTTAGTTTTTGATATGGACAATGTTAAAAATGAAAATCTTATTAAACAGAATATTGGTGTTGTATTTGATAATATATTTTATGCAGATAATTGGACAATAAGAGATACTGAAAAAGCTATATCTATCTTTTATAAAGACTGGAATCACGATATTTTTAAAAGTATGATAACCAGATTTAATTTACCTCTAAATAAAAAAATAAGTGAATTATCTAGAGGTATGCAAATGAAACTTATGTTATCATGTGCATTTTCTCATAATGCTAAGTTGCTTATACTTGATGAACCAACAAGTGGACTTGATGCAGTAACTCGTGATGAACTTTTGGAAATTCTACAGGACTACATAAAAGATGGAGATAGAAGTGTGTTATTTTCTACACATATTACTACTGATTTGGAAAAAGTTGCTGATTATATTACTTTTATAAATAATGGAGAATTATTTTATACTGGAAGTTTGCAAGATTTATTAGAAAAATTTAGATTAATTAAAGGAAGACCAAAAGATTTAACAGAAACACTTAAAAAAGATATTATTGGCCTACGTGAAACAGATATTGGATTTGATGGATTAATTCATACAAATGATACTATTAAATATAATAACTGTATCATAGATACTGCTACTATTGATGATATAGTTATAAAAGTTAGCAAGAGAGGTGTAGTAAGATGACCGATTCAATTAAATTTACTAAACTAGATATTTTTACAATGAAATCTTATTTTAATATGAATTTAGTTTTGTTACCTGTTATAATGCTTTTTTCATATATGGGCTCATCAACATTAACACTTTATATTACTTGTTCTTGGTTTGTTGCCCTTATGATTTCTAACGTTTTTGCCATAGAAGAAAAAAACAACTTAAGTCGCCTATATGGTACTCTTTCAATTAAATTAAGAGATATAGTTTTAGGTCGCTATATTTTCATTTTAATTAACTTTGTATTAACAGTATTTATAATTACTATACTTTCAATAGTCGTATTATTTTTTAAAAGTAAATCTATTGATATTCAATAAATTATACTAGGAATAAGTACCTCTTTTTTAGTTTTTTCTGCTATAATAGGAGTTCAAATACCTATCTTTTTTAAGATGGGATACCTAAAAGCAAGATTTTGGTCATTAATTCCATATATTATTGTATTGACATTAGTTTTAATGACCTCATTGATTGATAAAATATCATTTGTAATAGATTTTATAATATACAACCAAGGTATATTTTCTATTCTTGGGCTTATTGCTAGTTTTATTATTTTAGTAGTTTCTTATAAAATATCTTTCTTACTATACGAAAGTAGACGATAGTGTAAATATAAATTTATCAAAAGTTAAAATCTAAAATAGAAAAAGGAAATGAATTTTTACTAATTCATTTCCTTTTATTTATAAATTAAAATATTTCTCCAATATAATTATATAAAAATTTCAAACATTTATGTACATATATTTAAAAATAAATCTTCTGTACATTGTAAAAATTCAATCATAATAAAATTTCTAATTGAATCCTTACAAAAAGTAGTAAGAGAAGATTAAATATTTTATGTAAACATAGAATTTCTATGAGTTATTTATATATCCGTTTTGATATGTTCAAGATTCACTTTAAAAGTTTTTTCATCTTTTTGAACTTTAAAATTATCATTAGGTAAAACTGTTATAATACTATCTTTATATTCAGACTTATCAACCTTTAAACTTAATCCTGTCTTATTAGAGTCACCATATATATAACAAATAGGTTTTTTATTACTCATAAATACCATTTGTACTATATCCTCACTATCTGCTGGTATGATATTTCTCCATTTATATCCTACAGTTTTATATATTGTTTCAACAGGTGTATATGGTTCAAATATATATAGTTTATCCCATTTAAAAGGAAGCAATTTCCCTAAGCTAATTTCTTTAGTTTTGCTATCTAGACTGAAAATACTTCCAAAAAATTCACTAACTCTATCCATTTCTTGATTTTTTTCAAACGTGGATAACTCACTAGATTTATCAACAACATTCCATTTATCATTATTTTTTTCTAGTTTAAAGTTAATTTTAGAAACACATTCTCCATGTTTTCCTGGTTGTGTAACTATAACTTTTTCTCCTAAATTATTTTTATAGTCATGTTGTTTAATTTGAACATGTGTATGTCCAGCTACTATTGCATCAATACCATCAACATTTCGAGCCAATTCTTGTATTCTATTTCCTGGATTTTTAGGTTTTTTAGGTTTCTCACCTGAATGTACTACAGCAACTATAACATCTGCTTTATCTTTTTTCATTACATCGACCCATTTATTTGCATCATCTACTAAATCATTCATATATAGCTCACCATTATAACCTCCTTGGTCTTTTAACTCCAAAGATTTAGAATCCACACTCTCTCCAACTTCTTTTATTGTAAGACCTAAAATACCTAATTTAACATTACCTTTAGGGGTATTAATATTTTTTATTATATATGGCTTTGTGTAACTACTCCCATCTTTTTTATAAGTATTAGCTGATAATACATCAATACCTTGTTTATTAAAATCAGATATCATATTGTCTAAATAAAATTTAGAGTTAGATACAAATTCGTGATTTCCAAGAACTACAGAATCATATCCCAATTCTTTCATTTCTTTTGCAATAGGAGTTTCTATATACTTCTCGGTTTTATTATCAATATCTGTTCGTCTATCATCAAAATATTTTTCCATAGGTGAACCTATTGGCCCACTATCAAAGAAATCTCCCGCATCTACTAGAGTTATATTTTTATCTTTTTCTCGTTCTTCTTTTATATAAGAAGTTAACTCATAAGGTAGGTTTCCATGTAAATCGGTAGTTGCTAATACATTTATTTCTGTTGTTTGTTTTGAGGCACATCCAGACATTAGTAATACAGACAAAAAAGTAATACCTATAATTATTTTATTTTTCATAAATCCTCCAATTTTATTTTTTCTGAGTATAAATCTTAATTTCATTCTTTATTATATTTAATTTATAATACAAATCTAACATCAATAATAATACATTAATATACAAAAGTCATCTATATATTCCATAAAAACTTAGTTATATACTAGAATATACTCTTGTTTACATAAAAAAAGTCACTCATAATAGTAACTTTTTTAAATGCAACTTTAGATATTATCATCAAGGTCAATTATATAATTATTGCAACTTTCACAATAAAATATTTTACATCTCATTTAATTTTCTTTTTAAGTCTTCAACATATTGTATTTGTATTTTTTTTAAGTTCATAAAGAAATAAGATAAAACTTTTATAATAAGATTTTTAACATATATATTTTCTATAAACACTATTTTAGTTTTTCCATTCTCTTCAAAAAATTCGCCTTGCCAATTACCATAGAAAAATTTATTTTCCATATCAAATTTATAAAACTTATTTTTAGTTTTTTCTGTAACAGTAAATTTTGTGCTGTTTCCATCCTTATTGTACTCAATAAAAGTACTTCCGTCATCTAATATTTCAATTTTACTTATATCACTTCTCCATTTATAATCACGATTGTCTGTAACTATATTCCAAACTGTTTCCACGTCTGTATTAAAATAAGCTGTTATCTCAGATACTCTACATTTTTTCATAAACTCCTCCTATTTTTTTACCCATAGATTTTGAATAGAATTTGGCATGGCACCTGTACACTTGAAAATAGCCCATTTATGAGAAGGTATTGTAAATAAGGTAAATTTATCATTTTTAGGTTTTTCATCTGTCTCAACAGCTGCATAATAATTAAATAATTGTTTGTTTTGTGAAACTGCCATTTCATCTATTCCCAAAATACCACCTTTTGTAACAGTGTTTTCTTTCACATAAGAAATTAGCTCTCTATACAAACTACTATTAAACAAGTCTTGCCAAAACCTTGGTATTTGTTTTCTAAATACATCTTCATCTTTAGAAAATTGTTTCTTTAAAGCAATTACTGAAAATTCTCTCTTATCGATAATTTTGTAATCTAAAGTATTTCCTCCATCTAAAGATATTTTTAATGTTATCTTGCTAAATATTCATAATCTAACTTTTCTAAAATATTGTCTTCAATATAATCAATAGATTGTTGTAATCCCTCTAACCACTGCATTTCATATGTACCCCCATATTTTATAATAAATTCTCTAAATTTTCTTGTCTTTTTGTGCAAAGATTTATCTGTTTAAATTATAGCAAAAAACAGCAAACTACCATAGCTTCAAAGCTATAGCAGTTTGCTGTTGATTATATATACTAGTTAATATTAATTTTAAACAGACATATTTTATATATTTTCCTCATACTTTGAAATTCTCTTAACTAGTTCATCTCTCAATTTTCCTACTTCATCAAATCTCATGTTAGGACTATAGTAACTTTCTATAATATCATGTTTTGATTTAGCTCTCTTAAGATTTAAAACTGACCAACAAATTAAGTCATCTAAAACTTTTTCATCAAATTTAATGTCTTCTTCATACTTAAGTAATTTTTCTCTATTTAAAAATTGATTCAAATCAATTGTATCTTCATCTTTAAAAGTACTACTTATAGTTATTCCTATATCTAAATCAGTTAATAATATGGTTTCAATTTTTTCAGGAATAAGTGGATAGTGATAAACTTCTACATTCAAGCCTTTCTCAATGGCTTTTTTGTACACTTTACTCAAAAGTGTAGTTTTCCCAGCGCCTATTTCTCCTGATAAATAATAAACCTTACCTACATCCTTTAAAATATGTTCTGTATAATCTAAGCATCCTACAGGAGTTATACCTGATCCAAATAAATGCTTTTCTTTCTTTAACTTTCCTGTACTATCTACTCCATCAAATAATCTTTTTATGAATTCTTCTGTAACTAAATTTACTTTTCCATAATCCATACAGTCGGAATATTTTTCCTCGATATCTCTAAAAATTGGTTCTGCTGATTTTAAAAATTTGAATGCTCTTTTAAAAGCATTACTAATATCTTTATCATAGCTTGAAATTTCTTGTCTATTTTTTTCTAACTCCTCTGTATTCCAGTAATCGCCTAAGTTAATTATCTCGTCCAAAGCACCTGGGAGTTTAGGGTCTACAGTATGTGGAGCAGTTGCATCCATAAGTACCACGCCTAGTTTCTTTATAACTACACCATCCAACGAACTTGGGTCAGAAGGGCAATGATATAATTCAATATCATATCCTTTATGCAAAAACTCTTTATAAATTTTTTTCATTAGTGAGGATTTTCCTACTCCAGGTCCACCCTTTAAACAAAAAACTCTTTTTACATTTTCAGGAATTATATAGTCAAAAAAAGAATATGACCCTTGTGATGTGTTTCCACCTGGAAATGCCTTTTTTATCTTTCCTTCCATATTAGCGCCTCCTCATAATTTACCATACCTCTTAATTAAGATATTAATATTATACGAGTTTTGTTACAGCTTTATGCTTTTGCTAAATATAAAACTTATCATTCAGCAATGGCAATAACTTGTTTTACTTAATTTCAATCTATTACTATACTCTAATTTAGGTTTTGTCCAAAAGTATAATAAAACTGTCTATACTGTGGTGTAGTTGTCTGTATTGCTTAAATCTAATTGTCTCGACTGTTATTTTATGTTAAAATAAAATTAAAAAATACATCTGTTTTTCTTCAGAAATGGGTGAAATTCCCTATCGGCGGTAAAAGCCCGCGAGCCTTATGGCAGAATTTGGTCAAATTCCAAAGCCGACAGTAAAATCTGGATGGTAGAAGAAAATAGTATATGAGTACCTTTATGTAATTTTACATGAGTAATCTATACAAATCCTTCAACTACCGCATTTATTCATGAAAATAAACATATTCTAAGGTACCTAAGAAATAGGTGCTTTTTTGTTGTTTATTTTGTAACTATACTGTACTTATAAAACAAAATCTACTATGTAAAAGATTGGAGTGTTATCAGTGAAACAAAAATGGATAGTATTAATTATCATCTGTATTGGTATATTTATGTCTACTCTTGATGGAAGTATACTAAATATCGCAAATCCTACAATTGCTGCCGACTTTAAAATTAACATGTCGCAAATCCAATGGGTAGTTACAGCTTATATGTTGGTTGTAACAGCTACTATGTTGTTTTTTGGAAAGCTAGGTGATAAGGTAGGTTCAAATTATCTATATACGTTAGGATTTTTTATATTTACAATAGGTTCCTTTCTATGTAGTATATCTAATAACCTAGTAACATTGATTTTATCAAGAATATTTCAAGCAATTGGAGCAAGTATTTTAATGGCAACTGGACTTGGTATAGTTTCTAATGCATTTCCAGCAAATGAAAAGGGAAAGGCTATAGGAATTACTGGAGCAGTAGTTGGTATAGGAAATATGAGTGGTCCTGTAATTGGTGGAATACTTTTAGAACACTTTGGATGGCCTTCTATTTTCATCATCAATATACCTATTGGTATTATAGCAGTCTTTCTTGGGATAAAATTTCTACCAAAACCTATTTTAGATGAACAAAACAAAAGTTTCGATATTCCAGGTCTTCTATTATTTGCATCTTGTACCACACTTATATTGCTTGCAATGAATGGAGAAGGAAATACAAAATGGTATCTAGGAATAGTGGCAATTATAGCATTTTTATTGTTGGTATTGAGAGAAGTAAAATTTGAACAAAGTTTTATTGATTTACCTTTGTTTAAAAATAGAAATTTCACTGTAGGCAATATTATTGGAATAGCTTGTTATTTTCCTCAAATGGCAGTATCTTTCCTACTTCCTTTTTATCTAGAACAACTAAAAAATTTATCTCCTATGATGGCTGGCTCTGTCATGACTGTTCATCCACTTATTATGGTACTTATAGCTCCTATTGCAGGTTCTCTTTCTGACAAACATGGTGCAAAAAATATTCTGACTGTATCTTTTTCATTTATGACTATTGCTCTGGTTGGAATGGCACTTTTAAAAGCTGATTCTCCATTATATCTTTTGATTCTATGCTTAATTATTTTTGGCTTTGGATTAGGCTCTTTTAGCTCACCAAACAATAGTAGTATCTTGGCAGATGTTCCACCTCAAAAGCAAGGATATGGAGGAAGTTTTCTAGCAACTGTTCGTAATTTGTCATTTGCCCTTGGGACAGCATTTTTCAGTAGTTTCTTTGCACAAAGACTTATATATCATCAAAAGTCTACAAGTCATACACTGGCTTATGTCGCAGCTAGTAATCAATCTTACTGGATTGCAGCAGCAGTATGCTTTATAGGACTTATACTTACAATTTTCTTTATGAAAAAGACAGAAAAAACTACTTCTCAGTAAAGATTTATTGCTAATTATATAAATCACTAAATCTTTAAACAAACTAATTTACACTAATTTTATTAGTTTCTAACAATAATTACTTATATTTATTGTTTATAAACAACAAGGATGCCACAAAATCTCCATTAAAAACATTTTGAGGCATCCTTTATTTGATTTTAATATATATAAACACTTAAAATTAATCTACTGTTATTTCATATCCATGTTGATTGTATTGATTTACAATTTCTTCCCAAAGTTCTTCAACACCAGTCTTTTTTAATGAAGAAACAGGGATTACTTTTTCACTACTCTCCATTTGCAATTTCTTTCTTATAATACTTATATGCTTTTGATATTGTCCTCTAGATATTTTGTCTGCCTTAGTTGCAATAACTACACAGTTATATCCAAAATGTTTTATCCATTCGTACATAAGTTTATCATCTGCTGTAGGTTCATGTCTAATATCTACAAGTAGGAATATAGAGCATAGTTCTTGTCTACTTTCTAGATATCGTTCCATTATACCTCCCCATTTTTCTTTTTCAGATTTGGCTATTTTAGCATACCCATATCCTGGAAGGTCTACAAAATAAAATTCGTTATTTATAAGATAGAAATTTATAGTTCTAGTTTTTCCTGGTGTTTGACTAGTTCTAGCAAAGTTTCTTCTGTTAAGTAATGTATTTATTATTGATGATTTTCCAACATTTGACCTACCAGCTAGTGCTATCTCTGGTATGCCTTCTGCTGGATACTGTGATTTATTCACAGCACTCATAGTTATCTCTGAACTTCTAATTTTCATTT
Source organism: Clostridioides sp. ZZV14-6009 (assembly GCF_020658095.1). Lineage (NCBI taxonomy): Bacteria > Bacillati > Bacillota > Clostridia > Peptostreptococcales > Peptostreptococcaceae > Clostridioides > Clostridioides sp. ZZV14-6009. The sequence goes on along the minus strand of NZ_JAGWDG010000015.1, from coordinate 23,159 downwards.
TTTTCACCACTCTTTAATAAAGCTTGTTCTAATACTTCATCCATATGCTCTACAAGTACAAACTCCATCTTCTCTTTTACATTTTCTGGTATATCATCTAAATCAGCTTCACACTCTTTAGGAATTAATACTTTTGTTATACCAGCTCTATGAGCTGCTAATAGTTTTTCCTTAACTCCTCCTACAGCTAACACTCTACCTCTTAAAGTTATTTCTCCTGTCATAGCTATATTACCTGGCACAGGTCTTTTAGTAAGTGCTGAAATTACTGCAAGTGCCATAGTTATACCAGCTGATGGCCCATCTTTTGGAACAGCACCTTCTGGAATGTGTATATGAATATCATTAGTTTTATAAAAATCAGGGTCTATATCAAACCTGTCCACTATTGATCTTATATAAGAAATACCTGTCTTAGCAGATTCTTTCATAACATCTCCTAGTTTTCCAGTTAATACAATTTCACCCTTTCCTTTAAGCACATTTACCTCTACTTCAAGGGTAACTCCACCAACTGCTGTCCATGCAAGTCCATTTACAAGCCCTATTTGAGGATTAATCTCTGCAAGTTGGTATTTAAACATATCTTTTCCAAGATATTTTTCTAAGTCAGACTTATTTACAACAACTTCTTCAAGTGTTGGGTCCTCAACATATTTTTTGGCAATTTTTCTACAAACTTTACCAATAGTTCTTTCTAATGTTCTTACTCCAGCTTCTCTTGTATAATGATTTATTATACTTCTTAAAGTTTCATCGTCCATTTTTATAAAATTCTCTTTTAAAGCATGCTCTTTAATTTGTTTTGGAAGTAAGTATTGTTTTGCTATATTTAATTTTTCTTCTTCTATATATCCAGATACCTCTATTACTTCCATTCTATCTAATAGTGGTCTTGGAATATTGCTTAAACTATTTGCTGTTGTAACAAATAGTATCTTTGATAAATCAAAAGGTATTTCTAAATAGTGGTCCACAAAATCCTTATTTTGCTCTGGGTCCAATACTTCTAGCATAGCTGAAGCTGGGTCACCTTTATAATCTGCTGCCATTTTATCTATCTCATCAAATAAAAACACAGGATTTTTAGTCTGAGCTTCTTTGACTCCATTAATTATTCTTCCTGGAATAGAACCTACATAAGTCCTTCTGTGTCCTCTTATTTCGGCTTCATCTCTAACTCCACCTAAAGATATTCTTACAAATTTTCTATTTAATGCTCTAGCTATTGATTTTACTATAGATGTTTTCCCTGTACCTGGAGGTCCAACTAGACATATTATAGGACCTTTAAGTGATTTAGCAAGAGTTCTTATGGCTAAATACTCTAATATTCTTTCTTTAACCTTCTCCAACCCATAATGGTCTTCATCTAATATAGCTTGTGCTTTAATTATATCTAGTTTATCCTTTGTTTCTTTATTCCATGGTAATGAGAATATAGTATCCAAATAATTTCTACTTACAGATACATCTGGAGACATTGAAGATATCTTTGAAAATTTATCAATTTCTTTTTCTATTTTCTCTTTAGTAGTTTTAGGTGCTTTTATTTTTTTAAGCTTTTCTCTATACTCATCTGCTTCAGAATTTATGTCTTCTTCCTCACCTAATTCCTTTTGTATAGCTTTTAATTGCTCTCTAAGATAGTATTCTTTTTGAACTTTATTCATTTGTTTTTTAACTCTTAAAGTTATCTTTTTTTCTATTTTTAATATATCTATCTCTTCTAGTAATATAGAATATATAAGTTCAAGTCTTTTCTTAATATCAAATTCTTCTAATATTTCCTGCTTCTGACTTGATTTTAGATAAATATTTGCAGCTATTGTATCTATAAATCTATCTACATCCTCTATATCAGCTAAAGATATTAATATTTCTGGTGATACTCTATTTCCAATGTTTATATACTCTTCAAAAGCATCAAATACATTTCTTACAAATGCTTCAATTTCAACTTCTGTTTCACTATCTAAATTATCACTATCAAAAACAATTTCTTCTATTACTGCTCTAAAGTATCCTTCTTCTTGCTCTATTTTTTTTACTCTACCTCTTGATACACCCTCAACCAAGACACGAACTGTATCTCCTGGTAATTTTATCATTTGTTTAACTTTACAAATTGTTCCTACATGATAAAAATCCTCTTCACCTGGTTCATCAACATCTGCTTCTTTTTGAGATGTTAAAAATATAAGCTCTTCATCCATCATAGCTTGGTCTAAAGCTTTAAGAGATATTTCTCTTCCTATATCAAAATTTAATATCATATATGGAAATATTGCTAATCCCCTCAAAGGGATTAATGGTAATTCATGATCTATTTTAGTATAATTTTGTTCCATCAACATTACTCCTTTTCTAGTCTAATTATTTTGCATTTTATATTATATATTTGCACATGTTAATTTTCAACATTAATGATAACTTCTTAGCATATTATATTATTATTTTATTATGATATAATATTAGTGTTAGTATACTTAGATGTTATTTATCTTTTGGAGGTTTCTATTATGTTGAAATTGTTTTTAACCTTTTTAAAAATTGGTGCGTTTACATTTGGTGGTGGATACGCTATGGTTCCTCTTATACAAGATGAACTTGTAAACAAACAAAAACTTTTAGAGCAGGAAGAATTTATCGATTATCTATCCATAGCTCAAAGTTATCCTGGAGTACTAGCAATTAATATCTCTGTATTATTAGGATATAAGCTTTATGGTATACCAGGAGTTCTTATATGTACCCTAGGCTCTGCTCTACCGTCATTTTGTATAGTCTTAGTGTTGTCATATTTATATTTTAAAAATTCCTCATCTAAAATTTTAGATGGATTTTTTAAAGGAGTTGCGCCTGTAGTAATAGCTCTTATATTGTATTCTTTTACGAGCATGTTTAAGAAACTGCCAAAGTCTAAAACTAACATACTACTATTAATTATAGCAGTTTTATCTGTTGGTGTATTCAATATAAGTCCTATTTATTTAATAATTGGAGGAGGTGTATATAGTCTATGTCAGAAATAACACTACTCTTCTTAATATTCCTTAAAATAGGAGCATTTAGTTTTGGTGGTGGGTATGCTATGCTACCATTTATTCAACAAGAATTTATATCTAAATACCACCTTATAACTAATCAAGAATTCTTAGATTTACTTGCTATATCGCAATCTACACCAGGTCCTGTAGCAATAAATAGTGCTACATTTGTAGGATTTAAAACTGCTGGTTTTTTTGGTTCTCTATCTGCAACTATCGGTGTTACAATATTTGCATTAGTAGGCTTAACCATTATATCAAAGTTATTTGCTAAGTTCAAAAATAATAAAAAAGTAGAAAATTTATTAATGGTACTTAGACCAATTACTTTAGGTTTTATACTGTCAGCCGCTTTTTCATCTGCAAAAGAAGTTAGTTGGGACTTATATGGAATAATCGCATTTGCAGTATCATTCTACCTTCTATATAAAGGGAAAATTGGCTCTATTGCAATTGTATTCGTCTTTGGTATTATAGGTATTCTACTCACATTTTTATCATAATAATACCTAATTTCATATTAGCATAAAAAAAGGAGCCTTTTAAAGCTCCTTTTCATCATCTTATGCACTTTCCTCTTGATCCTTAAGTACTATGATAGGATTTACTGAGTCTTCGTTCACAGATTTCTCTGTTACTATAACCTTCTTTATATTATCTCTAGATGGTACTTCAAACATAGTTTCCATCATTACACTTTCAACTATACTTCTAAGTCCTCTAGCTCCTGTATTTCTTTCTATAGCCTTTTTAGCTATTGCACGAAGAGCATCGTCTTCAAATTCTAGCTCAACATCATCTAACTCTAATAATTTCTTATATTGCTTTACTAGAGCATTTTTAGGTTGTTGTAGTATTTGCATTAATGCATCTTCATCCAGTAATTCTAAAGTAGCTAAAACTGGTATTCTTCCTATAAATTCAGGTATTATACCATACTTTAATAAATCCTCTGGAAGTACTTTTTCATATAACTTCCCTAAATCTAATTCTTTTTTACTTTCTATCTTAGCTCCAAACCCTAGTGTCTTATCTCCACCACGTTTTTGGATTATTCTTTCTAGCCCATCAAAAGCTCCACCTAATATAAATAATACATTAGTAGTATCTATCTTTAAAAATTCTTGATGAGGATGTTTTCTTCCTCCTTGTGGTGGGACATTTGCAACAGTGCCTTCTAATATTTTTAAAAGAGCTTGTTGAACACCCTCTCCACTAACATCTCTAGTTATAGATGGATTTTCAGATTTTCTTGCAATCTTATCTATCTCATCTATATATATTATACCTCTTTCAGCTTTTTCTATATCAAAATCAGCAGCTTGAATAAGTTTTAAAAGTATATTTTCAACATCTTCTCCAACATATCCAGCCTCTGTTAGTGATGTAGCATCTGCCATTGCAAAAGGTACATTTAAAGTTCTAGCTAAAGTCTGTGCTAATAACGTCTTACCAGAACCTGTAGGTCCTAATAAAAGTATATTACTCTTTTGGATTTCTATATCCTTGCTACTAGACTTTTTACTATATATTCTCTTGTAATGATTGTAAACCGCAACTGATAAAGCTTTTTTAGCTTTTTCTTGACCTATTACATAATCATTTAAGATATTCATCATTTCTTTTGGTTTTGGTAAAGATGTAGTATCTTCATCTATAGTATCTTCTATTTCTTCTTGAATAATTTCGTCACAAAGTTCAACACACTCATCACAAATGTATACATTTGGACCTGCAATTAATCTTCTTACTTGATCTTGATTTTTACCGCAGAATGAACACTTTAATTGTCGTTTCTCTTCGTATTTAGACATATTAACACCTCTCTCTATCTACGGTCTCTTTGTAAATACTTCATCTATTAAGCCATATTCCTTGGCTTCTGATGCACTCATGAAGTTATCACGTTCAGTATCCATTTTTATTTTCTCTAATGGCTGACCAGTTCTTTCAGATAATATTTCATTTAAAGTTTCTTTTATTTTTAAAATTCTCTTTGCGTGAATTTCTATATCTGTTGCTTGACCTTGAGCTCCACCTAATGGTTGATGTATCATTATCTCACTATTTGGTAGTGCTAGTCTTTTTCCTTTTGCTCCTGCTGCCAACAAGAATGCTCCCATAGAAGCAGCCATACCTATACATATAGTACTTACATCTGGTTTGATGTATTGCATAGTATCATATATAGCCATTCCAGAAGTTATACTTCCTCCTGGAGAATTTATATATAAATGTATATCTTTGTCTGGGTCTTCAGCTTCTAAGAATAATAGCTGTGCTACTATAAGCCCTGCTGTGGCATCATTAACTTGATCTCCTAAGAAGATTATTCTGTCCTTTAATAGTCTAGAGAAGATATCATAAGATCTTTCTCCTCTTCCTGTTTGTTCAACAACTACAGGTACTAATGCCATGGTTTCATACCCCCTTTATTCTATATAATTTACAGTAGCTTTTTTAAGCTACTGTAAATTATTTTACGCATTTAACTAAATTATATTTGCACAACATTATATACTAAACATTCTATAACGTCAACCATATTAGTTATAGCGGTTATTTTATTAAGCTATTGTTGCACTTTCAACTAATAAGTCTATTGTCTTTCTTATTTTTATTTGTCCTTTTATATCTTCCTTATCAGCATCTCTTAAAGTAGTTTCTATTTTTTCTACTTCCATATTGTAAGCAGAAGCCATTTTTTCTAATTCAGCTTTAAATTCTTCTTCTGTTGCTTCAATTCCTTCAGCTTTAGTTATTGCTTCCAATACTAGTGAAGATTTAACTAATTTTTTAGCATCTTCTTTTCTTTCTTCTCTTAATTCTTCCATAGTTCTACCAGTCATCTCTAGTAATTGTTGTAATCCAAATCCTTGATATTGTAATTGGTAGTTAAGTTCGTTTAACATATTATCTATTTGATGCTCTACCATAACTTCTGGTATTTCTATTTCTGTATTTTCAGCAACTTTTTCTACTACTGAATTTCTAATTTCTGCATCTGCTTTATTTTTTGCTTCTTCTTCTAATTTAGCTCTTACATCTGCTTTTAATTCATCTAAAGTATCAAATTCACTAGTATCTTTAGCAAATTCATCATCTAATGCAGATAATTCTTTTACTTTTACATCATTTACTTTTACATTAAATACAACTGGCTTTCCAGCTAAATCTTCTGAGTGGTATTCTTCTGGGAAAGTAACATTAACTTCAACTTCTTCTCCAGCTTTTTTACCTACTAATTGCTCTTCAAATCCTGGTATAAATGTGTTTGAACCTATAACTAAGTTATAATTTTCACCTTTACCACCATCAAAAGCTACACCATTGTCAAAACCTTCAAAGTCTATTATAGCTGTATCGCCATCTTCTAAAGCTTTGTCTTCAACACTTACTAATCTAGCATTTTTTTCAACCATTTCTTGTAATTTAGCTTCAACATTTTCATCACTTACAGTATTCTCAACCTTAGCTACTTCTATACCCTTATAGTTTCCTAATTCAAACTCTGGTTTAACTTCAACATTAAGAACCATAACTAATCCATTGTCTTTGCTTATTTCTTCTATATCTAAATCTGGATTGTCTATTGGATCTATATCTAATTCCTTGATAGCTTCTGGATAAACTTCTGGGAATAACACTTCTATAGCATCATTATAGAAGATACCTTTTCCATATTGAGTTTCTATAACAATTCTTGGAGCTTTACCTTTTCTGAATCCAGGTATATTATATTTGCCTTTGCTTTTATTATAAGCCTTATTTACTGCTGCTTCAAATTTATTGTTATCTACTGTTATTTTTAAAGTAACTTTATTACCCTCTTTTTTAATTAGTTCTGCTTTCATCCTTCTAATCCTCCTAGTGATATTTATGTAATACCCGATAATGGTATCATAATTCATTCTATTTATAATTCAACCACTTAATTATATCACATAAGTTTTTTTATTTACAAGTGTTCCATTAATATCGTTGTACTTATTTGATAAAATTTAATTTTTTGAGTGTTTTTTGCCATTTTTTTGGATAAATACACCTTTATATGCGTATTTCCTCTATATTTATGTCCTCTTCTTCTATCTCCATAATTACAAAACTCTTATACGATACTCCTCTTGGAAGTGAAGTACTTCCAGGATTTATGTAAAGCACACCATTTTTAATTTCTCTAAATGGAGTATGAGTATGACCAAATATAACTATGTCAGCATTAACCTCAGCAGCCTTATTTTCTAACATTTGTGTGCCATATTTTACACCATACTTATCTCCGTGGCATAAAAATATAGTTTTATTTGCTACTTCAAAGACAATTTCTTCTTCTATAGCATCAAAATCACAATTTCCTTTAACTGCAATAATTCCAACCTTAGTCATATTATGAAGATATCTTGAGTCTGTAAAGTTGTCTCCTGCATGAATTATTAAGTCACATTCTTCTAAATATGGTATTGTCTTTTCCATATTTTTAATCATCATATGTGTATCACTTATTATGCCTATTTTCATTACTTCACTACCCTTTTCATAAACTCTTGTTTCATAATTTTTAGTGCATTTGCTCTGTGGCTGATTGAATTTTTTATAACACTAGGTATTTCACCAAAGGTTTTATTATATCCTTTTACTATAAATAAGCTATCATATCCAAAGCCATTTTTGCCCTTTTCTTCAAAGCCTATCATTCCTTCACAAATTCCTCTCACTACAAATTCTTTTCCATCTGGAAAAACTACTGCTATTGCAGAGACAAATCTTGCATTTCTTTTACTCATTGGCACATTTTGCATGGCTTTTAATAGCTTTTCTCTATTTTCTTCATCTGTAGCATGCTCTCCTGCATATCTAGCTGAATAAACACCTGGTTTTTTTCCCAAAGCATCTACCTCTAAGCCAGAATCATCAGCTATAGCTATAAGTTTAGTTTTTCTAGCTATTGTTCTAGCCTTTATTAATGCATTATGCTCAAATGTTTTTCCATCCTCTACTATTTCTATACCTGCTAAATCAACATCTTTTAGAGAATACACCTCATATTCAAAATCCTTTAAGATTTCACCTATTTCTTCTAGCTTATGAGCATTATTAGTAGCAATCACTACTTCATTACCATAATCCATTCCTAATATCTCATCTGCTATTTCACCTAAAACTTCTCTTTGAAGTCTTATTAGTTCTTTATTCCCTTTTTCTCCTAACTCTAACAATAAATTTAAATCTTTTCTTGAAAAAGGTTTCTCTTCACCAGTACCCTGTACTTCTACAAACTCACACTTGTCAGTCATTATTATATTCATATCTACTTGTGCTTTAGAATCTTCTTCGTAACATAAATCTAGCATATGGGTTTCATTTACTATTCCAACACTAATTGCAGATACAAAATTTGTTATTGGCATTTCTTTTAATGTTTTTGCTTTATATAATTTATAGATTGCTTCAGCAACTGCTACAAACGCCCCCGTTATAGATGCAGTTCTAGTTCCACCATCAGCTTGAATCACATCACAATCTACCCAAATAGTTCTTTCTCCTAGTTTATTTAAGTCTATAACAGACCTTATTGCCCTTCCTATTAACCTCTGTATTTCTTGAGTTCTTCCGTCGATTTTTCCTCTAGATGCGTCCCTTATTTTTCTCTGTTGAGTTGCCCTTGGTAACATTGAATATTCAGCATTTATCCATCCAGTACCACTATTTCTCAAAAAAGGAGGTACTTTTTCTTCCACTGATGCAGTACATATAACCTTTGTCTCTCCCATTTCTATAAGAACAGAACCTTCTGCATACTTTGTATAATTTCTAGTAATATTTACAGGTCTTATCTGTTCATTAGTTCTATCATAACTTCTGATCATTTTTATATCCTTTCTTAATTCTTTATATTTTATAAATTTATTTTTATAAGTTTTAAGTTTATTAATCTTCTATAATGTCATTTTTCATAATCTGATAGCTTACTGAACTATTCTATCATTAATTATAGTAGTTTTCTACTAAATTAAATGACTTTTTAGCCCTCTAATACAGCTTTTACTTCATCTTTCGATGATAAAGTTAATAATTCTAAAAATCTCTCTTCATCTATAACTTTAATTCCTAAATCATTTGCTTTTGTAAGTTTAGAGCCAGCTTCTTCTCCAGCTAAAACAAAAGTTGTCGATTTACTTACACTAGATGTAGCTTTGCCACCTCTTTTTTCTATCATATCTTTTGCATCATTTCTTTTTAATGTAGGAAGTGTACCAGTCAATACTATTTTCATTCCTTCAAATATTCTTTCTACTGTTTCACCTGTATTCTCTAATGATTTTGTATTTACTCCTACACTTTTTAGTTTTTCTATGACATTTATATTTTTATCTTCCTTAAAAAACTCAACAACACTATTTGCCATTATACCCCCAAATTCTTCTAAATCTTCTAATTGCTCACTTGTTGCAGAAATCACATCATCTAAATCTTTAAATTTTGAGGCAAGTATCTTAGCTGCCTTAACACCTATAAATTTAATTCCCAAACCATTTATAAGTCTCCATAAATCATTTTCTTTTGACTTTTCTATTGAATTTATTAAATTATCAGCAGATTTTTCACCCATTCTTTCTAAATCAACTACATCTTCCTTTTTTATATAATATAAATCAGACACATCTTGAATTATTTTTTCATTTAGCAACAATGTAATTATAGATTCTCCTAAACCATCTATATTCATTGCATCTCTTGATACAAAATGTATAATCCCTCTTCTTATTTGAGCAGGACAAGACATATTTATACACTTTACAGCAGCTTCTCCTTCTAATCTTACTGTTGGTTCTGAACAAACAGGACATTTTTCTGGCATTTTAAAATCTACTTCTTCTCCAGTACGAGCTTCTTTTATAACTTCTAAAACTTGAGGTATTATATCTCCTGCTTTTTGAACCAATACTGTATCATTTATTTTTATGTCTTTCTCTTTTATATAGTCTTCATTATGAAGTGTTGCTCTACTTACGGTAGTCCCAGCAAGTCTAACTGGTTCAAGTACTGCTGATGGTGTTATTGTACCAGTTCTTCCAACTTCTACTATTATATCTACTATTTTAGTTTTTTTCTTTTCTGCTGGAAATTTATATGCAATTGCCCATCTTGGACTCTTTGCAGTATATCCCATCTCTTCCCTTTGTTTTATATTATTTACTTTTATTACCATTCCATCTATCTCGTATTCTAAATTACCTCTATTTTCTGTCCAATGTTCAATATGTTCAATAACTTCATCTATATTTTTACAAACTTTATAACTTTGACTTACTGAAAAACCTAGTTTTTCTAAATATTCTAAGGATTCACTATGACTCTCTAAAGTATAATCTTCTATATTTTCCATATTAAATACAAATATATCTAATGGTCTCTTTGCAGTTAATTTCGAGTCTAGTTGTCTTAATGAACCTGCTGCAAGATTTCTTGGGTTAGCAAATAGTGGTTGTTCCTGTTCTTCTTGTTGTTCATTCACTTTTCTAAAATTATCTTTTGATATATATACTTCTCCTCTAACTATTAACTCTTTTTTTTCATCTATTTTAAGAGGTATACTTTTGACAGTCATTAAATTTTGAGAAATGTCTTCTCCTACGACTCCATCACCTCTAGTTGCTCCTTTTTCAAATGCTCCATTATTATAGGTAAGACCTACTGAAAGCCCATCTATCTTAAATTCAACAACATATTCAACACTATCTCCCACATATTCCTGAACTCTCTTATCAAAATCTCTCAAATCTTGCTCTGAAAAAGCATTTGATAAACTCAGCATAGGAGTTTTATGTACAATTTGATTAAATTTATCTAATGGCTTACCTCCTACTCTATTTGTTGGAGAATCAATTCTCTTTAGTTCTGGATTTTGTTCTTCCAAAGATATTAGTTCTTTCATTAGCTTGTCATATTCATAGTCAGATATCTCTGGGCTATCTTGGTTATAATACCTTTCATTATGATAGTTTATTTGTTCTATAAGTTTATTAATTTCATTTTTAACGCTCACTCTTAGCACCTCTTCATATTTTTTAAATTGAATCATTTTAAAATTTCCCTATAATTAATTATTTCCTATTTATATATTTTTTAGTATATCACTTTTTTGACTTTAAATTTATTACAAAAAAAACTCTTATAGTATCTCTAATAACACTAATAAGAGTTTTTTATTTTCATTAGAATTTTTACATATTTAATAACCTTTTGATATATCAACAACATTATCTACAGGTTTATTTTCTATTATATAATGTTTTAAATTATTATAGACCATATTAAATGTTCTCTCTTTATTTTTATCAGACACCCAAGAGTTATGAGGAGTTACTATAACATTTTCACTTTCCCATAGTTTATTATCTTTACTTAAAGGCTCACTTTCAAATACATCTAATGCTACACCTCTAAACTTCTCTACACAATCTTCTAAATCTTTCTGATTAACTGTGTTTCCTCTACCTACATTAATAAATACAGAACCTTCTTTCATAAGGTTAAACATATCTTTATTTACTATTCCATCTGTACTCTTTGTAGAAGGCATTGCTACAACTAATATATCACATTCCTTAAATACAACATCCATATCTTCAGTAGAAAAACACTTGTCAAAGTATTTTTTGTTGCTTCCATCAGTATTGACTCCCCATATTTCTACACCAAAGGCCTTTAACCTTTTAGCTGCTTCTGATGATATAGTTCCTGTTCCAAGAAATCCAACCCTTTGACCATATAATTCTGATACAGAAAAATCCATTTTCCATTCTTTATTTTGCTGTTGTTTAAAAAATTTTGCACTATTTTTATAAATTTCTAAAATATACATAACGATGCTTTCACCAATAGGTATACTATACCCTCCCCTATTATTAGCTACCTTGATATCTCTTTTTAACACATCTTCTTTTGGGATTTGGTCTATACCTACACTTGTTGTTTGTATATATTTTAAATTTTCCATTTTAGAAATATCTAATCTGTCAAAAGGATTATATGTAACTAGCACATCTGCAGTGTTTACATCTTCATTATTTTCTATACTATCTTCGGAATAATGTATAACATCATATCCTAATTCATTTATTTTTTTAAATTTTTCTTCTCCATAATTTATTGTAAATAATACTTTCATTTTACTTTCCTCCATCCACTTGTATTAAGATTTTTATATCTTACAGTATAATATGATACTTAACACATATTAGGTGAACTACCATACACTTAACTACCTACGGTAATGTTTGAAGTGGTGGCTTCTTGGTCAAGATAACTATTGTTATCAGTATCTCCAAGCTATTAGGCTAGTTCCTAACCCTTATGATTACCATTTATATGGCTAAGTTTAGTAGATTGATACTTGCATTGATATCTCTATCGTGGAATGCTCCACACTCTGGACATTCCCATTCTCTTAGTCCTAAGTTCTTCACTAATGGATTTTTATATCCACATTTAGAACATAATTGACTAGATGCGAAATTCTTATCTGCTACTATTATTTCTCTACCATACCAATTAGCTTTATATTCTAACATTCTTCTGAACTCCGGCCAACTTGCTTCGCTTATAGCTTTCGCTAACTTATGATTTCTTTTAGTCTATCTGATATAGAGTTATCTATTACTTTTCTTCTATATTTTATACACATAACTAAGTGATAGTGTAACAAAAATACTGAATGATTATTACTATCTAATTTCATTGTAATTACTTCCTTTCAGTTTTTACTACTGATTTTATAATACAATACATTTTTGAAAATCAAGTAAAATAAATAACCTATCGGTTAGGTTTACATCCTCCACCTCCTATGGCGAGGAAAAGGAATTTCGCCATAGGAGGTTAAATTTATTAGAAGATGGTTCTAAAAACTAATTTACTTATGCTCAATTGTTTTTCCTGAAGACATAGCATTGCGTTCTTGAACTAAATTTTCTATTAAATTATTTAATGTCCAATCAATAGATGTCTCAGTTACCATTGCTGTAAAAGGTCTATTTATTCTTACTTTTTTCAATCCTTCTAAAAATGCATTTACTTGTGTACTGGAAATATTATTAAATATTACAGACTTACTTTTAATTCCATTATCACATTCACTTGATATATTCCCATCCAAAATGTCTCTTACTATGTTTTCACCATTTTTATCACTTAAAATGATATGGTCTCTTATTCCAGCAAAATTACTAACATTTTTAATTAATGATAATTCTTTTTTATTAAAATTTACAAACATAATACACTTCCTGCTGTGTATTTTATCTAGATTATTATTATTTATTTTTTCAAATGACATTTTATCCATCCTTTCATTTATCTATATATTTTAATTTACCCTATCTATTTAAAATAATCAATTTTTACAGATAATTTTTATATTAATACCCCAAATTACATATAACTAATTCAACTATCCAAAACTAATATATAAAATTAGAATAATTAGATTAATATTTACAAATTATAATCTAAAGGAGAGATATGATACCATGAAGACACTACTAAACAAGAATTTTAGCATTAAAAACTTTTCATCTGCTTGGATTATAGTACTTGGTTGTATGTTGATACAAGCTATACCATTTAGTATTGTAGCAAGTATACAGCCCCAGTTTATAAGTTATGTTGTAGAAGGAGAAGGTTTTAGCTTAGCATCTTTTTCTCTAATATTTACTTTTGGTACTATTGCTTCAGCAATTGCATCACCATTTATAGGTAAATTATTTTCTAAGGTCAATATTAAGATATTATATTTATTAGGCTGTATAATTTCTAGCATTGCTTTTGCTACATTTTCTATATGTACTGAACTATGGCAATTTTATACGGTATCATGCATTGTACAAATTGGAGCTACAATTATATCTGCGATAGGAATACCAATTTTAATAAGTGCTTGGTTTGATGAAAAAAGTAAAGGAAAAGCTATGGGATTTGCTTTTGCTGGTGGCTCTATTGGTAGTATATTTCTACAACAACTTGTAGTTCGCTCATTAGCATCTCAAGGATACAGCCGTTCTTATCTAATATTTGGGATTGTAGCACTAATAGTTGGTATACCTGTAACATTATTTATGCTTAAAATGCCTAAAGATACTAATGAGAAAATAAGCTCTAAAATAAAAAATGACAAAACATCTAATAAAAATTCCCCTTCAGTATGGGGTTATACATTAAAAGAAGCTAGAAAGAATAAATATTTTTGGATTATGACAATTGGATTTGCTTTTGTAGGTATATATGTTTCATCATTATCTGTACAATATCCAACCTACCTTAGAAATTATATAAATCCAATTTTAATAGGAACAGTAGGTTCTACTTTTGCCTTATTTGCTCTTATTGGTAATTTATTTGGAGGATTATTATTTGATAAATTTGGTCAGATAAAAACACTGATTATATCTTTTATATTTGTACTTATGGCTACTTTATCACTACTATTTGTTGATACATCTGCTAATCTTGCATTTGTATTTGCTATTTTAAAGGGTCTTTCTGTATTTGCTTATATGATTGGACCTGCTTATTTAACAGGCACTTTCTTTGGTCAAAAGGAGTTTGGCAGTATTTTTGGGATTGTTCAGTTAATTTTTGCAATTGGATTTGCACTTGGTTCAACATTATTTGGATTACTCGTTGATAATTTTGGTTATAAATTCTCTTGGTCTATTATAATTTTATCAGTTATAGTCGCTTATGCTTTACTTATCACAGCTTCTATGGGAATGGCAAAGCTAAATAAGGATAGGTTAGATAAGTTAGCACAATAATTAATTCTTAATTTCTATAAAAATTATACAAAAAAGATGGAGGCTCTAATAACAACTAGAACTCCATCTTTTTATTAATTATATTATAATATAGCTAACTTTCTTTTATTTTTAACAGTGTTATCTATATCCTCATCTTTAACTATAGTAAATGCTTTTGTTGGACATACATTTACACATGCTGGTCCTTCTGGTGAATCTATACAAAAATCACATTTGTTTGCTGTCATTCTTTCTCTAAAGCAAAGCTTTCCTTTATCTACATCTTTTAGTGTAACTATATCTATCGCTCCTATAGGACATGCCAGCATACAAGTCTTACATCCTATACAATTTTCTTCATTTATTTTTATTGTATTACCCACCCTAACTATACCTCCATTTGGACAGGCCTTTGCACAAGGAGCATCTTCACAATGTCTACATTGTATTGGAGCACTAACTTCCTTTGTTTTTATGACAGAAAGTTTTGGGTTAAAGTTTATCTCATCTGGACTTTTGTAAAAAATATCTTCATCTGAATGTGCAACCACACATCCTATCATACAAGTTCTACATCCTATGCACTTATCAGGGTCTGCTATAACAAAATAATTCATTACTTAGCCACTTCCTTTCCTATACAATATGTAGTGTGTAATAAATGATGAGATTTTTCTCCTAATGGCTCTACTAGATATTCATCATATAATTTTTTGATGTCAGGATTTTCATGAGATTTTCTAATTGCCAAGTGTTCGTCATGCACATATGTTGCTTTTGTTCTATTTTCATAGGCTAAGTCTTTATATTCTTCTAGTAAAATTTTTGGCTGACCTCCACCACTTACACATCCAACAGGACAAGTCATAACCTCTATAAAATCTATATCCAACTTTCCTTTTTCTAAATCTTCAAGTACTGGTATTACATTTTTCAGTCCACTTACTACACCAACTCTTAAGTCTAAATCTCCTACCTTAATAGTTGATTTTCTAAAACCACTTTCTCCTCTTACTTGTTTTACTTCTACATTAGGTATACTTTCTCCAGTTATAAGCTCATAACCTGTTCTTATAGCTGCTTCCATAACTCCACCAGTAACACCAAATATAGTTCCAGCTCCACTGTAACTACCTAAAGGGCTGTCAAACTTTTCTTCTCCTAAATTTTTAAAATCAATTCCCATGTCTTTTATTAGGTAAGCTAGCTCTCTAGTAGTTAACACTACATCTACATCTCTATATCCACTAGAATCCATCTCTTCTCTATCACATTCATACTTTTTACATGTACATGGCATTATAGAAACACTAAATATTTTAGATGCATCCACATTATTTATTTCTGCGCCATATGTCTTAAATATTGCACCACCCATCTGCTGAGGTGATTTACAAGAAGATAAGTGATTAGTTAATTTAGGATAATTTTTTTCTATAAATTTAACCCAAGCTGGACAACAAGATGTAAACATTGGAAGAGTTCCACCTTCTGTAACTCTCTTAATTAACTCACTACCTTCTTCCATTATAGTTAAATCCGCTGCGAAATTAGTATCATAAACTCTATCAAAATTTAATGCTCTAAGTGCTGCTGCCATTTTTCCAGCACCTAAATATCCTAGATAGTATCCAAAATCCTCTCCTAAAGCTACTCTAACTGCTGGTGCACATTGAACCATGGTAAATACATCTGGGTCACTCAAAGCTTTTTTTACCCTATCTACATCACATACATTATGTGCTGCGAATATAGGTTCATTTATTGATTCTGGTATTTTTCGTTCTTGTTTTTTATCTTTCAAAAACTCAAATCCTTCATCTATAACTGAAGCATAAGATTTACAAATTTGAACACATTGACCACACATAACACATCTATCTAAGTTTATTTCTTGTGGTTTTCCTTCTTCCCCCTCAATAGCATTTACTGGACATACCTTTGAACATTCTCTGCATCCAGTACATAAATCTTTATCTATATTTATTATCATAAACGTCACCCCTTTATCCTTTATTTATTTGTCAACAATAAGCTAAGTGCAGCTTGTCTATTCTTAGCTTTTTTGTCATCTATTGGAGTAACAAGTTTTAATGCATCTTGAGGACATGCGCTTATACAAGCTATTTTTTCGTTGTCTTTACATAAATCACACTTATATGCTATTTTTTTATTTTCTTCCAAAATTACTTGTTCTACTTCTTTCCCATCTTTATATTGTGGAAGTAAATCTATAGCTCCAAAAGGACATGCTAGGAGACAAGTTTTACACCCTATACATTTTTCTTCATTAACAAACATGACGTTGTTCTCTTTGTTTATAGCTTTTTGTGGACATGAATTTAGACAAGGAGCATCTTCACAGTGTCTACATTGTATTGGCATACAGAAAGTATCACCTTTTACTAAATAAAGTCTAGGTATAACTGGTATGTCAACTGTCCCAACCGTATATCCTACATTATTATGTTGGTTATGCATCGTAAAACAAGCTACTTCACAAGTTCTGCAACCAGTACATTTACTTGGGTCTGCTATTACAAAAGAGCCTATTTTATTATTCATATTATCCCACCTTTCAATTTGTATATTTCTAAGTCCCTAGTTATTTTTATTATATATATTTATATATTTTAGTGTTTTTTCAATACTTATATTTCGCTTGCAATTTTTACACAAATTATACTTATTGGCATATACTTTGTCAGTATCATCAATTACTACTCCACACACTTCACATCTTGAATATTTTTTCTCTTCTTTATTAGCACACATACGCTTCAGTCTCACTTTTTGATAACTCTCTGTGAATTTGCATAGATATTCATTCGTCTTCCTCTTACAAATCCAATAAGAGTTATATTTAATTTTTTAGAAAGCTCTATTGATAAATTAGTTGGTGCTGATTTTGATATTACAATAGGGATTTGAGTCATAGCTGCCTTTAGTATCATCTCTAAAGATATTCTCCCACTTACAACTACAGTCTTATTTTTTAATGATATTTCATTTAAAACACAAAATCCTATTGCTTTATCCATTGCGTTATGCCTTGCTACATCTTCACAGGTCACTATTTTTTTATCATTATCAAATATGGATACACTGTGTACTCCACCCGTATTTTTAAATAATTCTGACGAATTTAAGTTTTTATCCATTATACTGTAAATCTCATCATAATTTATTTTTATATTACTCTCTACAGGAGTACACCTTATATAGTCTAGTGAGTTTAAAAATATAATTTGTTCCTCTTCATCATCATGTTTCTCTTGAATAGTTACTTTTGTAACCCGTTCCTTATCATTTATTTCTATATCTAATATGTCTTTTTTATTTTCTATATATCCCTTTGTTCTCAAAAAACCAACTACAAGCTCTTTTAAATTATATGGTGTACATAAAAATGTATTTATGTATTTATCATTTAAAATAAAGCTAAGTGGATATTCTGCAATTATTTCTTCATATTCATTAGATAAATTATATTCATTTATTTTGCTTATTTCTAACTTAAAAGAATTCATGTATTTATAATCTACCAAACTATAACTGTTTTCAAAAACTTCATCTTTACTATTTTCTTGTGACTTAGTTTTTGAGTATATATTCTCCATAAGATATTTACCCTTTCGCCTTCTATAAACCCTCAATCTAATAACTACTAAACATTTGTGGCAGTCATTTTATCTTTAAGACTTTGATATTCTTCTCTTACACATTTCTCTGCTAACTCTTGGTCATCAAGTTTTTCAAGTTTAACAGCACAATACTTGTATTCTGGTGTTTTAGATATAGGGTCTAAATTTGCTATTGTAAGCTCGTTACAAGCTCCAACCCACCACTGATAAGTCATATATGTCGCTCCTTCTTTAACTCTATCAGTTACTGTTGCTCTTGTGATTACACTTCCCCTTCTTGAACTAATTCTAACTAATTCATCATCTTCAATTCCTAATCTATCTGCATCATTACAATTTATTTGAACACGGCCTGGCTCATCTTCTAATGAACTAAGTGTTCTACAGTTACCAGTCATAGTTCTTACTGAATAATGACCAACTTCTCTTACAGTACATAAACTAAATGGATATTCATCATCTTCAACTTCCATAGGAGGTCTCCATTCTGCAGCAAATAAATTACCTCTTCCATTAGGAGTAGAGAATTTTTGTCCTTCATATAGATACATAGTTCCTTTGTCTTCCATGCTTTCACTCTTACAAGGCCACTGAACAGAACCTTGAGCCTCTATTTTTTCATAAGTAGCGCCTAAGAAATTTGGACATAATGCTCTAAGTTCATCCCATATTTCTTTAGTATTTTTATAGTTCATAGGATATCCCATTGCTGTAGAAATTTCACTTATAATTTGCCAGTCTGGTTTTACATCTCCTTGTGGCTCTATAGCTTTTCTCATCAATTGGAATCCTCTATCTGCACATGTATATACTCCATCATGTTCGCCCCAAGAAGTAGCTGGAAGTATAACATCAGCATGAAGAGCTGTCTTATTCATAAATATATCTTGAACAACAACAAACTCTAACTCGTCTAAAGCCTCTCTAACTTCTGATGCATCTGGGTCACTTTGTACTGGGTCTTCCCCAAATATATAATAAGCTTTAAGCTTCTTCTCTTTTAACACTAAATTTGGAACTTGAGTTAAACTATATCCATTATTAGGAGATAACTTTACTCCCCAAGCATTTTCAAATTTTTCTCTTATCTTATCATCAGTTACATTTTGATAACCAGGATATACATTAGGAAGAGCTCCCATATCACAAGCTCCTTGAACATTATTTTGTCCACGTACAGGCCCTATTCCAACGCTTTCTCTACCAAAATTGCCTGTAAGTAGAGCAATTGAGGCAAGCCCTTTAACTACATCAACAGCTTGACCAAATTGACAGACACCCATTCCATAAAGTATCATGGCCTTCTTACCTTTTGCATATTCTCTCATAGCTCTTCTTATAAGCTCTTCTGGAATTCCTGTCATCTTCTCAGCATATTTAGCTGTATATGGTTTAACAATTTCTTTGTACTCATTAAATCCTTGTGTATGGTTTTGAACAAAGTCTTTATTGTAGAGACCTTCTTCTATTAAAACGTTTCCAAAAGCATTTACTAAAACCATATTTGTTCCACCCTTTATAGGTAGATGTATATCAGCAATTCTTGCAGACTCAGTTAATCTAGGGTCAGTAACAATTAACTTAGCTCCATTTTTCTTAGCTTTAATTATTCTATTTGCAACTATTGGATGTGAATCTGCTCCATTATATCCAAATATAAATAAAACATCTGCGTTTTCTATTTCTGGTATAGAATTAGACATTGCACCACTACCTAATGAGTAAGCCAGACCGGCTACAGATGGTGCATGTCAGACACGAGCACAATGGTCAACATTATTGGTTCCTATTGTAGCTCTCATAAATTTTTGCATTATATAGTTTGCTTCATTACCAGGTCCTCTTGCAGAACCAGTCCCCATAATAGAATCAGGACCATATTTTTCTTTAATTTCGTTTAATCTTGAAGCTGTATAACTTATAGCTTCATCCCATTCAACCTCTTCTAGCACACCTTGTTTTCTTATCATTGGTTTTTTTAGTCTAGGTGTTAAAATTTTAGGGTCATTTAGAAAATCCCATCCATAACGACCTTTTAAACATAAACTTCCTTGATTTGTTCTACCATCAGCTGGCTCTGCTCTTAATATCTTGTTATCTTTTACTACTAGATATAATTGGCATCCAGCTCCACAGTATGGACAAACTGTTAAAATTTTCTTCTCCATACATTTCCCCCCTTAGATTTATCCCCTGATGAGTAAAATTTACCTTAAAGATAATGAAGTATTTTTATAATATGCAAAATTTACAAATATTTTGCAATATTATCTATTAAATTCAACAATTTTCTCACAATTCCTTTTAAATTTCAAAAAAAATATGTCATAATAATTCTTATATTTTAATCATCTAATTAAAATATTATAGTTCTTATGACATATTTTTTAATATATGCTTATTTAGATTTATCTAATTTTCACTTAAAACGGCATTTCTACCAATTCTATTTTTCATTCTATAGTGAGTGATTACAGTAAAGATACCACTTCCAATCAGAATCAAATAGTACATAAATCCACCATATAAAAATACTGCATAACCCATTAGAGGTTGAGGGAATACTGATTTAAATATAGTGAAAAATGCTAATTCATTAGCTCCTACATTACCAGGTGTTGGTATTGGTGATATTGCCATATATAAAAAAGCTTGTAGTGTTAATATATAAATATAGCTATAACCTTGTAAATTAAATGCTTTATATATCCAAAAAGAAACACTAAAGTAAGCACTTAATTGAATAAAAGTCACTATAATAGTTAAAATCAATACTTTTTTATTTTTAGCAAAAAAACTTATTGCTTTACTATAATCATCTATAAAATTTTCTATAGAGTCTACTTTACTCTCTAGGAATCTTAAAAACTTAATTTTTGCTAAATACTTTATTGAAACTCTCATAAAATATTTTATTTTTTGAGGATTTAAAATAACTAAAATTATCATAATTAAAACAAATGAATTAATTGCTATTCCTAGAAACACTAAGGGCATGATTACTTTCATTTGTTTTTCTAGCATAGCTAGATTCATTAATACTAATATTGTGCAATAAACAGTAACTACTATTTGAAAAATAATAGACTTATTTGTAACAACTGCACTTGCTTTACTAAGTGGCATTTTGCATTTTTTAAGTACATATATCTGTACTGGTTGGCTTCCTGAAGCAAATGGAGTTATTAGATTATAATAAAATCCCATAA
This sequence comes from Clostridioides sp. ZZV14-6009, assembly GCF_020658095.1. NCBI lineage: Bacteria > Bacillati > Bacillota > Clostridia > Peptostreptococcales > Peptostreptococcaceae > Clostridioides > Clostridioides sp. ZZV14-6009. The sequence goes on along the minus strand of NZ_JAGWDG010000015.1, from coordinate 1,458 downwards.
TGGCTAGCTTGAAACCAATAAATCTAATATTGACTTTGTGAGTACTTTCTATAATTATCTTCATTACTAATCCTTCAAGCATTATGTGAGACATTATTGCCAGAGCCCCTACAAATAAAAACTTTTTATCTACCATAGTTATAACATTTGATAACATCTTAATATCTAATGTTTTAAATACCAAGTAAATTGTTATACCTATTAGTAAAAATAAAAATGTATACTGTAGTAAGCTCTTCCTAATATTTTTTAGTTTATCCATTAGAAAAACCATCCTTTGCTCAAGATTTATATTAAACACAATATTATTAGTATACACTACTAATATTAATATTTTATAACAAAATACCTTACAATTTTGTCATTTACAAAAAATATTAATCTATAAATTAAATTTTAATATATAGATTAATATTTTACAAACATTTTGTAGATATATACAGTATTTGCACTGAGTATTATACCCACTTATATCCTATCCCCCATACAGTCTCTATTGTATAAATATCATAAGATTTAAACTTGCTTCGTATATTTTTTATGTGTTCTGTAATAACACTTATATCACTTTCTCCATCAAATCCATATACATGCTCATATATTCTTTCTTTTGAAAAGACTTGTCCCTTATTTTTTGCTAGAAATTCACATATTAGATACTCACTCTTAGTAAAATTTATCTTATTATTATCAACAGAAATTTCTTTTCCCAAAAAATTAAATTGAACATTTGATATAGTTAATGAATTTTTTTTCTCTCTATTTTCTCTTCTCAAATGAGCATTTATTCTGGCTCTTAACTCACCTACACCAAAAGGCTTTGTAATATAATCATCAGCCCCTATACCAAGACCATACATAACATCACTTTCCATATTTTTAGCTGTCAAAAACAATATTGGGCAATCAACCTTATTTCTTATATTTTTACATACTTCAAAACCATCCATTTTAGGCATCATTACATCTAATATTATTAGATTAAAAGGATTATAGTCAATATCAAGAATATTTTCTACATCACTAATTACCTTTACTTCATGCCCATCTCTCTTTAATATATTTTCAATTAACTTTAACATATCTAATTCATCATCTACTACTAGTATCTTAGACACACTAACACCTCCATTACATGTTTAATTACACTTTAATTTATATATTTAATTATATCTTTATAAATTTATATAAAATCTCATACTATTATATTATAACTTACAACGATTAATTAATATTTTACAACAAAATCATTTTAACACTTCAAACATAAAAATTTTATATTTTAAACGCTTAATATTTATTTTACAATAAAATTGCCGAAAAGCCCCCTTCTTTAGATGTGAGGATGAAAGGCAAGGTCTTAATATAAATAAAAGTCAGGATAATACTTGCAACCTAACACTACGAATGATAGATTATGTGTAGGAGGTGTTAGTTTTTATGTATAAATCTAACGGA